>NZ_JAUSME010000125.1 GCF_030645555.1 Herminiimonas sp. | reverse complement strand
TCAAGAAGCATCAAAAGCATACGGCGCTGGCCGACATCCTCGAATCTGTGGAAGAGTTGCGTTACTACCGTGAGCATTTCATCAAGGAATAACGGTGTTAGTAGTGCTTCGTCATTCCCGCGCAGGCGGGAATCCAGAATTAAATCCAATGCACATAAAAAAGTGCCCGGACTTGCAAACGTAATGCGATGTACCTCTGGATTCCCGCCTGCGCGGGAATGACAGCAATTGTGTTTGCAATAAAAAAAGCCGGCTTAGCGCCGGCTTTTTTTATTCTGCTGCCGGCTCAGCGCCGCAGCATTTCTTGTATTTCTTGCCACTGCCGCAGGAACAGTCGTCGTTGCGGCCGACTTTCGGCGTTTCACGCTGCACGGTTTTTACCGCGGACTTGCGATGCGGCAGCCAGAACTTGTGGATTTCCGGGATCGCCGCTTCTATCTCTATCGTCAGCTTGTGGCATTTGACCGGATTGTCGACCAGGACGATTTCTTCTTCTTCGATTTCTTCCGCACCCAGCAGATAAATAGGGCGCATCAGCGGTGCGATATTCGAGGTGTAGATAGGTTCCCACGCTTCGGTGCGCAGGCTCATGCCTTCATTGAAGCCCCAGGCCCATGCTTCGCCATCGAGTACCGGCTTGCCTTCCCATTCATGCTCGCAAAACAGCGGCTCGTATTCCTTGGGCGCGACTTCCAGCGTGATCGCGATTTCATTCATGAAGCGCGCGATCAAGCCGACGATGCGTTCATATTCCTTGTCGTTCTTGAACTTGGGTGTGGCTTCGACATGTTCGCCCCAGACATGCGGCAGCCATTCAGCCAGCGGTACTTCTTCCGGGCCGACGACCAGTGCAGTCAGGTAACCGTGCAGCGAGTCCATCGCCATGCAGTCATCGGCAGTGCGGTCGGAAAGCAGGAACTTGTCGAGTTCATCGAATTCCTTGTCGGAAAGAGGTTCGTCTAGATGCATGATAGTTTTTGATCAAATGATGTGCAGGGCCACAGTGTACCAGTACGATTTTGAGAAATGCGCGCGGATTGCGGCAAGGCGGCGATTTGTCGCACTGAAAGTCGAGCATCATTAGCATTGCATTCGTACCGCATTCGCACTGCATTGCCACATCACCCAGCCGGAAAACCGCGCCGGCACCGTACAATGCCTGTATGAATGCATCCGCCCCCCTGTCTTTTTCCACCCTCACGCCAGACTGCGTGCTCGATGCGCTGGAAAGCGTCGGCCTGTATAGCGACGGCCGCCTGCTGGCGCTCAATAGTTACGAAAACCGCGTCTATCAAATCGGCATCGAAGACGGCCCGCCGCTGGTCGCCAAATTCTATAGGCCGGCGCGCTGGAGCGATGCGGCGATCCTGGAAGAACATGCCTTCGTCAGTGAGCTGGTAGAGCGCGAAATCCCGGTCGTGCCGGCGATGACGCTGGCCAATGGCGAGACCCTGCATGATTTCGCCGGCTTTCGCTTCGCTGTCTTTGCGCGGCATGGCGGCCGTGCGCCGGAACTCGATGATCCTGCAACGCTGGAATGGCTGGGACGTTTTATCGGTCGCATACATGCAGTCGGCGCCTTGCAGACGTTTGAACACAGGCCGACGCTGGATATCGTTACCTTCGGCGTCGAGCCGCGTGACTATCTGCTGGCCCATGATTTCATCCCTCCCGATCTGCTCGATGCATACCGCAGCGTGATTGCGCAGGCGATCGATGGCGTGCGGCGCTGTTTCGATCGCGCCGGCGATGTAGGCATCCTGCGTCTGCACGGTGACTGCCATTGCGGCAATGTATTGTGGACGGATGCCGGCCCGCATTTTGTCGATTTCGACGACAGCCGCATGGGTCCGGCGATACAGGATTTGTGGATGCTGCTGTCGGGTGAGCGACGCGACATGGTGCGGCAATTATCCGACCTGCTGGCCGGCTATGAAGACTTTGCAGAATTCGATCCGCGCGAATTGCACCTGATCGACGCCCCGCGCACGCTGCGCCTGAGGCACTACTCGGCGTGGCTGGCGCGCCGCTGGGACGATCCGGCATTCCCGGTGGCTTTTCCCTGGTTCAATACGCAGCGTTACTGGCAGGACCGGATACTGGAATTGCGCGAACAGGTCGCGCTGATGGATGAAGCGCCGCTGTGGACGACGTGATGCAGTCCACGCAGGCGCTTCATTGAATCAAACCTTTTGCGCGCTCTTGGCCAGCACATCCAGCGCCGCAATCACCTTGTCCACCGATGCATCGCTATTGGCGATCAGCACCGCATGTTCTATCGCTTCATCGCGCTTGGTCTTGGCAAAGTAGGCGAGCAGGTAATCGCCGTTCTCGCTACCCGCCACATTCCTGCTGTCATCCTTGGCCAGGCGTCGCGCATACCAGACTGCATAGCCATTCGACTCTTCGCAGCAATAGACTTCCACTGAATGATGCGGGCCGAGCGGGAAATTTTCCGGATCGGTGTGCCAAATGGTTTTGCGCCAAAGATGATTCTTTTTTGATTCGGTGATCTGGTTCATTCCCTGATACTTTCTGGCCTGGTTCAATACAGCTGGCAGAATAACCGTTTCTGCGTGCGAGGTTTGGATCAAACCATATTTTTCGTGATTTGGCTTGAGGTTTTTTCTTTAATGGCTTGCCGCTGTTTTCAACACAAGGCCTGTTTTTTTCATGCATTGCTCAATGGCTTCACTGACCTTGTTGCTATTGAATGGCTTGACGACAAATCCGCTCGCGCCTGATTGCAATGCTTGTTGAACCCGGCTTACGGTTGCCATCGAACTGATCATGATGATACGGGTATTTTTGCAGCTTTCCCGTATTGTTTGCGTGGCATGATGGCCATCCAGTTTGGGCATGTCGATATCGATGAAGGCGATGTCTGGCTGATGTGCGATGCAGAGTTCGATGGCTTTTTCGCCATCGCCTGCTTCGCCGACAACCTGATGGTAATTGTCGTGCAATAACATGCGTAATACATTGCGCGTCATTCTGTCATCGTCGGCGATCACGAAATTGAGTTTGCCTGGTGTGGGGATCAAGTATTTCCTCTCATTATCAAATCAATTCAGCTTAATGTTTGTCATGCGCATCGGGCGACTTTGCATGCTTGCCGGTATCCAGCATGTGGTGCAGTTTTGCATCTATTCTTGCGTATTCAAGTTCAATCGCCGGCAATCGTGCGGGGGCTTCATCGATAGCATTGTTCTTCGCGCAAATTTCCATGTCCCGGCACAGCGCAGCCAGCGTGCTGGCGCCTATGGAGGCAGAACTGCCGCACAGGATATGTGCAAATTTGGCGATGGCAATCGCATCCTGGCTGGCGACGGCTTGCTCGAGCAGCAGCAGGCGCTTGGGGCTGTCTTCGAGGAATAGATGCGCAAGTTCGGGGAAGTCGTCGCCAAACATTTGCCGGGTTGTATCCAGTTCATCGTCTGCCTGCGTCGCGCTGCCCATCGCCACGCGTGCCGGTTTCAGCCAGCGTGTCAGCATGTCGTTCAATGCGCGGATGCGCAGCGGCTTGGTCATGAAGTCATCCATCCCTATCGCCAGGCAGGTGTCGCGTTCCTGATGGCGGGCTCCGGCCGACCAGCCGATGATAATCGTGTGGAAATCGGCGGCTTCGGTCGCACGCAGCAAGGCCGTGGTCTGGTAGCCATCCATCTGCGGCATCTGGCAATCCATCAGGATCAAGTCATAGCGTTGTTCACTGACCAGCTGCAGCGCCTGCTGGCCGCTGGATGCGGTATCGATCTGGCAGCCCAGGCATGCCAGCATCTGTTGTGCGACTTGCAGATTCACTGGATGGTCGTCGACCACCAGTACGCTGCTATGTGCAAAGGATGCCAGGCTTTCCGGCTGTTCGGTGCCCACGCGCACGCCGGCGCAAATGAAGCGGGGCGCATCTTTCCTGGCGATGCAGCTGCACAACATGGCCAGCGTATCGACCAGCATCGTGCGTGAAACCGGCTTAGGCAGCCAGGCTGAAAATCCGGCCAGGGTCAGGCGATCTGCATCGTGCCTGTCGTGTTCATCACTGAGCAGCACGATCAGGGTATCGCGATGCAAGGGCGTATTGACTATCGCCGTACCCAGCGTTTCACCATCCATGCCCGGTATCTGTTGATCGAGTATCACGATCCGGTACGGGTCGCCGCCCAGCGCCGCCTGCTCCAGCGCCAGCAAGGCGGCATTGGGCAAATCGAAACCGTCTGCAGATGCGCCGTACTGTTTTAATTTCTTTTCTATGCGCTCACGTGTGCCGGCATCGGTATCTATCAGCATCATGCGGATGTTGCTCAGCAGCTGGGGTGCGTTTTCTGCATGCGCGTGAAAAATCGTGTCCTGATTCAACTCAAGCAATTGGCCGATATCCGACAACAGGTGGTCGGCACTGTTTTGCGCCAGGCTGATCATTTCGGATTGATCGGGTGCCAGATCGCTTTTCCGTATCATTTCCAGCGCGCCTACGATGCCGTTCATGTGCGTATTGACTGTGCGCTGCAGCTCGTCGAGCAGGCGTGCATCCAGCTCTGCGTCGCTCAAGGTGCAGTTCTGGCGTTCCCTGCGGCGCGCGATGCGTGCGCGTTGTGCAGCGGTGCGCATCTTGAGAGTGAACGGCAAGTATGAAGGCATGACTTCCCTGAGAGGTTTTTTCCATCGCCTGCACCGCATGGGAGCGAGAGCGGCTTTGCCTAGGCGATGACTGATGCAAACAAAGAATATAGCAAAGTGTTGCGAATTTGACTTTATTTTTACCTTGTATTATTGCAAAAAATACATCATCCCGTGTAATCTTGCGGGAGCTTGCACGCAAAAGAAAATCAAATCAAAACAAAAATGCAGGCGGTAACACACAGGTTTTCATATCTGACGAACGCGGGCAGGGTGGCAGCAGGCTTAATCGTCTGACTGATGGTGACCGCAGAATAAATACAAGAGTAGGGCTGCGCACACGACTTTAGCGTTGTGCGTTTTATCGTAGCTGTTGCAAGGGGAGAATGCATGTCGAATATCGCTGGAAAAGCGTATGCCATGAACGTGATCACACCGATCCGCTGGTATATGACGTGGATTAACAAGGTCATTTTCTGGGTGGCGCTCAAGATGCCATCCACGCTCAAGGGTTTGATCACGCTGTCGCTGATTCACTACGCGCGCTGGGTGATCATAGGCCGCAAGCAGTTTCCGCATCTGAGCGAACGCCAGCCTAGGGAAACTCTGAATTATTCCTACATGCTGTTCTTCAGTAATTTCAATGGCAGCTGGGCGCAGTACGTCGATTCGTTTACGTTTTCAATACCCAGCGGCCTCGACCTGTTCTGGAAATGGAATATCCGTTATCCGCGCTCGGTGCCGCTAACGCCTTTCCACGAATACATACAGTTCAACCAGATTCAAACCGATCATTACTACACCGCGTATCCGATGGCAGCGGCTAACGACATCAAATCGGCAAAGCTGTTGAAAGGCGAATTGCTGGCCTTCGACGCGCAATACAACAATGCGTCGCCGGATGAATTCCTGAAAAATTACAAGGCCTTGCTGCGCAGCCTGCAACACGATATGGGCACCATGCAGCCCTTGCCTATCGTCAGTCTGGCCGACCAGGCCAAGGGAGATTGAGATGGCCAATACCAGCGGCAACGCCTACGCATTAACCTGCCTTTGTCCTATCGAGAAGGGCCACTTCAACGGCACTGCTTACAGCGATGAAGTCAGGCATCGTTTGCAGAACTGGGGTTTGCTCGAACACAGCCCGATGGCAAAAGTCCCGCAGACCTATCTGTGCCGCTACTTTGTGCTGGACGATGTGTATTACGAGTCATTGGCCGGCACCGAATTCGGCGGCACCTTTTATGACTTCATGTCGATTTTTTCGGATAAGTTTCGCCGCAAGGCATTGCCGCGCGAAGACCATCTCAAATCCAAGTACATCGTTTTTTCCTGCAATCTGCATGGCGATCTGGATGCCTACCTGCGCGGCATGTGGGACGCGATCAGCGACGACATCCAGCACATCTGGCAATTCTGCTACGGCTTCGATCAGGTCAAGGATGCGGATTCCTTCGTCGCCTATATCAAGAAATGCCAGTTGAAGGCAGCCTTGTTCTTTGTCGGCTCTAACGATGATCCCCTGCCCGAGCAACTGAAAGCGCTGTACCTGAAGCAGGAATTCTCGCGCTTCGCCGCCGAGCATCAGGGCATGCCGGCCGCGCAATTGCAGCAGGCCTATCAGACATTTATCCAGCGCGTAGAGCCGCTCAATCTGGCAGGACCGGCGTGGACGCCAGGGCTATCCACTCTGTAAAAATCAAAGGACAAACATCGTGGAAAAACAATTGGATCTGCTGGACATCCAGGGCAATGTAATCAAGGCTTACGGTCGCTATAACTTTCCGGTAGCGCGTTATCTGTTCTTGAATATTCGTGACGGCCAGCGTGCGCGCGACTTCGTCGGCGCGGTCACCGCAGAAGTCACCACCGCCGTCAGATGGGGCGACGGCGTTAATCCGATACCCAAGCCGCCTGCTACCGTCAATATCGCTTTCACCTATCAGGGCCTGAAGCAGCTGGAATTGCCGCGTGCCTCGCTGATCGGTTTCCCGATGGAATTCGTGATGGGGATGAAGAAGCGCAAGGACATACTCGGCGACGACGGCCGCAGCGCACCCGAACATTGGGACACGATCTGGCGCGACAATCGCGAAACCGACTGGCTCAAGGACGTGCACATCTGGATTTCGATCAATGGCCAGACTCCCGCCGATATGCAGAAGCGTTATGAATGGCTGCAGGAACTGGTTACGCGTAGTGCGGGCGGCGTGGCGATACTGTCCGGTCATCGCGGTGACGACGACGCAGAACATTTGCTGTTCCAGGATGTACATGCAGTGGTGGAGAATGGCAGGCCAACCAGCAAGGAACATTTCGGCTATACCGACGGCATAGGCGACCCGGTATTTGAAGGATTGCCGGGGCGGGCAGAGCGCGTGATCGGTCGTGGCAAGCAAATGAAGGATGGCAAATGGGCGCCGCTGGCAACGGGAGAATTCATACTCGGTCATCGCGATGAAGCCAATGAATATCCTGCAGCGCCAGCACCGCAATTATTGTCGC
>NZ_JAUSME010000124.1 GCF_030645555.1 Herminiimonas sp. | reverse complement strand
GGCACAGGATCAGGGAAATTCCAGACTACTGCGCGTGCCTTGGCGTTACCAAACGGATGCACGCCGTGCACCTGCATCGTCACACGCTGGATGCCGCCGGACAGATCGGTCTTCCAGTTCTTGCCCTCTGCCGCCTTCTTCTCTACCTCAGTCAGGTCGTCCCACCAGCCGAGTTTTTTCAGCAGGATGTGGTCGAACTCCGGATAACCGGTCGTGATGTCGGAGCCCAGGCTGTGCGAGCCATCTTCGGCCAGCAGGCTGACGCCGTCTTTTTCGACGCCGAAGTTGGCGCGGAAATTACCGCCGCCATCCATCAAGCTCTTCGAGGTGTCATACAGATTAGGCGAACCCGGGTGCTTCAGTTCCGGCGTACCGTAGCAAGGCCATGGCAAACCGAAATAATCGCCGCTCATGTCGTAACCGCTTGCGGCATCCTTGCCGGCTTTGCAGCGCAATGTCTTCACATCGAACAGATGCATATTGCGCATGTGCGCCTTCAAGCGCATAGGCGACTGGCCGGTATAACCGATGGTCCACGTGCCGCGATTGATTTCTTCCAGCATCGATTCCGGTTCAGGCTCCATCATGCCGCCCTTGCCTGGCACCAGCTTTAGCTTGGCGACCAGTTCCTTGCCGAAGCCCAGCTTTTGCGCCATTTGATACATGATCATGTGATCGGTGCGCGATTCGAACAGTGGCTCGATGACTTTTTCGCGCCATTGCAGCGAACGGTTGGATGCCGTCACAGAACCCGAGGTTTCGAATTGTGTCGCCGCAGGCAGCAGATAAACAGCGCGATTCGGATTGAGTTCCTGGCCGTCCACCTTCATCGCCGCCATCGCCGCCGTGGCCGATGGATACGGATCGATCACCACCAGCAAATCCAGCTTGTCGAAGGCTTTTTTCATGTCCAGGCCGCGCGTCTGCGAGTTAGGCGCATGGCCCCAGAACAGCACTGCCTTGACGTTGTTGTCCTGATCGATGTTCTCGCTTTTCTCGAGTACGGAATCGACCCAGCGCGATACGGTCAGGCCTGATTTTTCCATCATGCCCTGCGACGCGTATTGCTTCTTCACCCATTCGTAATCCACACCCCATACCGCACACCAGTGCTTCCACGAACCGGCAGCCAGACCGTAGTAGCCTGGCAGCGAATCAGGATTAGGACCGACGTCGGTTGCACCTTGCACGTTATCGTGGCCGCGGAAAATATTGGTGCCGCCGCCGGATTTGCCGACATTGCCGAGAGCGAGTTGCAGGATGCAGGATGCGCGCACCATTGCATTGCCGATCGAGTGCTGGGTCTGACCCATGCACCAGACCACGGTCGAGGGACGATTCTTCGCCATCGTTTCGGCAACCCGGTAGACTTCTGCTTCCGGTACGCCGCAGGCTTCTTCCACCTTTTCCGGCGTCCATTTCATGACTTCTTCTTTGACCTTTTCCATGCCATAGACACGGTCATTGATGTATTTCTTGTCTTCCCAGCCATTCTTGAAGATGTGATACAGCATGCCCCACAGGAACGGGATGTCCGAACCCGAGCGTATGCGCACGTATTGATCAGCCTTGGCAGCGGTGCGCGTAAAACGCGGATCGACCACAACCATCTTGCAGCCGGTTTCCTTCGCATGCAGCATGTGCAGCATCGATACAGGATGTGCTTCGGCAGCGTTCGAACCTATATACATCGCAGCTTTTGAATTCTGCATGTCGTTATAGCTGTTCGTCATCGCGCCATAACCCCAGGTATTTGCCACGCCCGCGACCGTAGTCGAGTGGCAGATACGCGCCTGGTGATCGGTATTATTGGTGCCGAAGAAGGAAACGAACTTGCGCAGCAATGCCGCCTGTTCATTGTTGTGTTTGGATGAACCGACGAAGTAGACGGAATCAGGACCATCGGCCTTCTTGATCTCCAGCATCTTAGCCGTGATCTCGTTCATCGCCTGATCCCAGCTGATGCGCTGGTATTTGCCGTTGACCAGTTTCATCGGATATTTGAGGCGGTACTCGCCGTGGCCATGCTCGCGCAGCGCGGCACCCTTGGCGCAGTGCGCGCCGAGGTTGATAGGCGAATCGAATACCGGCTCCTGACGCACCCATACGCCGTTTTCAACGATTGCATCGGATGCACAACCGACTGAACAGTGGGTACAGACGGTGCGCTTGACTTCGATTTTGCTGCCGGCAGCCGCGGCGCTGCCACCTTCGGCAGCCCTGGCTTTTTGTATCAGCCCGAGTTGCGTGGCAGCGATGCCTGCACCGATGCCGATACCGGAGCGCTTGAGAAAGCCGCGTCGGTCCATCGTCGGCAAGGCGCGCGACAGGCTGTCGGCAAGGCTGGATGTGAAGCGGGCAGGCGAACGCTGTGCAGCGTTGCTTTTGCGAGTTAACAGCATGATGTCACCCCGTATTAAATTGTAGTAGTGCGGTAGTATTTTTTGACGTGTTCCGTCAAGCGGTAGCTGTCGCCATCCGGCTCTTGCGGGGACAGGACGTTGGTAATAGCGGATGTTGCGGATTCGGGGGCCAGCTTGGCGGCGACGCCAGCTGCTGCAGCGAGGCCTAGGCCTGCGAAGAAAGTACGACGTGGAATTTTTGCTCGTTCGGTCATGATCGTCTCCTGTAAGTGAGTCAGGACGTAATATGCTTTTTAATTCTTATATTACTTATCCTCTAAGTTAGCATACCTTTCAGCAACTTGCACGCCCTTAAAATTAAAAATGCACCTTTTTGGATCAAACAAGATAGTGCATGAAAATAAATACAACACCGTGTTTTCAATCTTTCGTCCCGCCTGACTTACACCATGTCAAACGCCTGCATTTCAATTTCAAAAAACACGCGCGCCAGCTGCGCTACCGGCTTGTAGAATTTTGCGTTTGGGCTGGCTTCAAGCGCATTGCAGCAATCGAGCACCCATGCCCGCATGTGAGCATTGAAAAATTTCTCTTGCGCGGCCAGATTCGCATGCACGACATCATCGGAAGCGATCAGGTAGCGCATCACTTCGCACAATGAAGCCAGATGGTCTTCGCTTTCAACCACGTCCTGCGAGCGCTGCAAGCCCAGGCACGCCAGGTCGGTGCGCAATTCCGCCAGCGGCTTTTCCATCAGGAAGCCGGACAGATAATACGAACCGTACAACATCACTTCCGGCTTGCCGACGCCCATAAACAACTGTTCGTATTCTTCGCGCACAGCTTCCTGCTGCGCTGTCTGACACCTGGCGACCAGTTCTGCCCACGCCTGCTCGAGTACAGTTTCGCCCTGCGCGGGTGCTGCCGCAATCGTGTCGAGCAAGGCTTGCGGCGGCGGCGCGTACAACAAGGTAGCGAGCAAACCGTAGACATCGGCGCGCGCCGTTTCTTCACCCTGATCCGGCGTTTCAAACTTGACTGGTTGAGCGGTTGTCATGTGGTTCTGTAGCACTTTCTATTCAATAGCAAACAAGGCAAGCAAGCGTTTCCCTGGATACTCATTTCAAATCGGCGATCGATGATTCCTGCTTGTTCGCCATCATGTCAACCACGCGGCAGTCCGAACACATCTTGAGGCGTTCGATATTGCCGGAAAACGCACCGTGCAGCGACAGCTTGCTCAGCATGTTTTCTATCATCTTGGCAGTGCCGAAAGGCTTGTGGCAACTGACGCAATGAAACGGTTCGGCTTCGTGCAATACCTGCAGATTTTTTGCCGCATCGGTGAGCAACAGGCGCGGCGCCAGCGTGATCGCATTTTCCGGGCAGGTTTTTTCGCACAAGCCGCATTGCACGCAATTTTTTTCTATGAAGCGCAGTTGCGGCAAATTGGCGTTATCCGTCAGCGCCGATTCCGGGCAGGCGCCAACACAGGACATGCACAGGGTGCAGGCATCCTGATTGACGATCACCTGACCGTACAGTGCGCCGGCAGGCAAGGCAATTTCATCGACCTTCAGCGGCGCGCAGGTTTTCAGATGATCGATCGCCAGTTCCAGCGTGGTGCGCTTGTCGGCTGCCACATTGAAGGTGGCGTAGGTCGCCGGCCCTTGGGCGGGCTGCAGTGCATTGACGGCCGCATCCAGCTCGGCCGCGTCTTTACTGCGGATCAACTGCAAGTGGCTACCCGCATAACCGAGGCCAGACAATATGGTTTGCGCCAACTCCAGCTGTTGCTGCAATGCGTCCAGATACTGCGGCGCTTCTTCATCGGTGACCAGCACGCTAATGTTGGCCGCACCGTAAGCGAAGGCCGAGAGCCAGACATCGATGCCGACGGCAGCCGTGTGGTGCAACTCGACCGGGATGATGCGCGCCGGCATGCCCTGCCAGCCAGCCTTGGCCAGACGACCCACTTGGGTAACCAGCGTTGCGCCCTGCCCCTTGCTGTGAAACAGCAGCCCGGCC
>NZ_JAUSME010000116.1 GCF_030645555.1 Herminiimonas sp. | reverse complement strand
CGGTCGGGTTGGCCGGCTCCAGCAGATGCACCACTGTCGTTTGCGGCACAGCCAGATGCAGTGCGCCGATCAGACGCAGTGTCCTGACCAGATGGGAAGATTTTATTTCAGTCGCGGCCTCGATCAGCGGTTGCATGAAGGCACTCTGCGCCGATTGCAGTATGGTGGCGACATGGGCAATCGGCCAGTCTTCGCGTGCCAGCAACAAGGGCATTAATTGCTCGGCCGTGCTTTCCGCGTCAATTTGCACCAGCGCCTGGAATGCATTGATGGAAGTGACGCTGTCGGCAGCCAGCGTCTGCGTCACCAGCAAGTCCCACGATGGATGGTCGCGCAGGTGGCCGAGAGCCAGCGTCGCCAGCAGGCATTCAACGCGATTGCCGTACCTGAGCAGACGGCGTGAGAAGCGATCGCAACCAACTGAGTAGGCTATGCTGACCAGATTGTCCGCAGCCTCGCCGCTGGCGGTGCGCATCAGGTTGTTCCAGAGCTTCAGAAAATAGATGCGGTGGTTGATCGCCAGCATAGGCAAAACGGCGCAGACAGAAGAGTGCAGCGAACTCAGGAGCAGCGGACGCCAGATGGCCAGAAAAGCGCGTTCTGTCTGTGCGCGCCTATCCAGCGATACGCGCAGATAGACCAGCATCAATGCCAGCAAAAGCATCAGTCCGATGGTGCCCACACCGATCCAGGTGGTAAGGGCAAGGTGAGTATCTGTGTATGTGTTCGACACTTAGCGGTACGCTTTTTTGCCGCAACGCGATGCGATACAAGTACCATTCAGGCCAGCCTTGCCGCCATGATGTTTTGTCGCATTGCCAGGGGGGAACGGATGGATGGTCGTCAACATAATAGGGCGTCTACAAGCGATTGGACATCATGCATTTGAGCATCTTATTGTAATGCCGATTGTCTGCCGGATACAGATACAGCGCATACTCCGGCTGTCTGTCTGACAACTGAGCCAGATATCCGACTCATTTGCACAACATCAGGGGGTGCGCTGAGTTCAGAGATGAATATTTTTGCCGGCAGACGGTTCTCGGCTGCCTGGCCTGACATGTGATAATCGGGTGATTCCATTATTTCGACCGCCATGCGAATTACCAGACACCTCTTCCTGCTTTTCCCTCTTTTAATCTCTTGCGGCGTTGTGACGCTCCACGCTCATGCAGCAGGATTGCCCTTGCCTGTCGCGGCGGCATTGAAACAGGGCGGCATCCCGTCCGACGCAGTGGGGACCTATGTGCAAGAGGTATCTGCTGCGGCGCCGCTGATTGCCGTCAACAGTGCGTCAGGATTGAATCCGGCATCCACGATGAAGCTGGTGACCAGCAACGCTGCGCTTGACTTGCTGGGGCCCACCTTTGCCTGGAAAACCCAGGCCTATGCGACGGGCACCCAGGTTGGCGATGTATTGAATGGCGACCTGATAATCAAGGGGAGCGGCGACCCCAAGCTGGTTACTGAAAAATTCTGGCAATTCCTGCGCCAGATTCGCGCCGCCGGCATACGTGAAATTCGCGGCAACCTGATACTGGACCACAGCGCCTTCGAGGCATCGTCGTACGATGCGGCCAGTTTCGATGGCGATCCGCTCAAGCCATACAATGCCGGCCCCGATGCCTTGCTGCTCAATTACAAGGCATTCGCATTTCATTTCCTGCCCGACCCGGGCCGCGGCCTGGTGACTGTCACCGTCGATCCGCCGCTGGCGGCTTATACGATCAAGGCGCCGGTTTTGTCAGACGGTGCTTGCGTCGACTGGCAGGCAAGGTTGTTGCCGGCGCTGGACCGCAATGGCGCAGGTTTTACCGGTTCCTTTCCAGCCGCATGCGGTGAAAAAACCTGGTACCTGCATCCTTACCTGATGACGCACGCTGAATATTTTGGCACCGTGTTTCGTCAGTTATGGACAGATGTAGGCGGCGTTTTCAAGGGGACGGCAAGCAATGGCGTGGTGACGCCAGATGCACGGCTGGTAACCGAATGGCAGTCGGCCACACTGTCGGAAGTGGTGCGCGACATTAACAAGTACAGCAACAATGTGATGGCGCGCCAATTGCTGCTGACGATGGCGTCGGATGTGCTCAAGCTGCCGGCGACGCCGGAGCGGGGCGCGCGGGTCATCAAGAGCTGGCTGGCCGGCAAGGGCATCGATGCGAGCCAGCTGGTGATTGAAAACGGCTCGGGTTTGTCGCGCATCGAACGCATCTCGGCCAATGCGATGGGGCGCATGCTGGTCGCGGCTTTTCAATCGCCGGTGATGCCGGAGTTCATGTCTTCACTGCCGCTGGTGGGCTACGACGGCACGATGCGCAAGCGCTTGCTGACGCAAACGGTAGCCGGTCGCGCCCATATCAAAACCGGCTCATTGACCGATGTGCGTGCAGTGGCGGGTTATGTGCTGGCGGCATCGGGCAAGCGCTATGCAGTGGTTTGCATCATCAACCATGCCAATGCAGGCAGCGGCCAGGCGGCGCATGACGCGCTGCTGCAATGGGTGTATGAAAACGGTTGAAGCCTGCGCTTGCTACAGCAGGATGGGCTGATTCGATAATTGATTGGCCGGCTGCGTTTGTGGCGCATCGCCTTCGGGGAAATAGGTGTGCAGCAGCGCATTGAGTTGCTGCAGGCCGGCGATGCTGCTGTCGTGATAATGGCCCAGTGCAAAACCATCTGTCATCGTTTTGCATACTGCGCGCCAGTGGTCGGCAGGAATCAGGCGCGCTATGCCGCGGTCGGTAAAGATCTCGACGTGATGATCGGCCAGGTTGATGTAAATCAGCACGCCGCAGTTTTCTTCCGTATCCCAGATCCGGTAATGGGTAAACAATTCGCCTGCGCGTTGCCGTGATGTGAGGCCGCTCCACACCGCCGACAGATCAAGCGCAGGTTCGACGATCAGGCGGACTTCGGCACGGTGTACCGATTCGCCGGCAGTGATTTCTGCCTGTATCGCAGCCAGTGTCCGGGATGGAAAGGCTTTTCTTCCGGAAAATCTGGTCGCTGTCAGATGTCGCATTACGCGCGTGAATTTATTCATTACCAGTTCCCCGAGGCGCCGCCGCCGTCAAAGCCGCCACCACCGCCAGAAAATCCACCGCCACCGCCGAAGCCGCCGCCTGAAGAATGGCCGCGCCCGAGGCTGTTGCCGATGGCTGCACCGAGAATCACGCCGGCAGTATTGCCCCAGCCATCCTGGCTATGCCCGCGTCCGCCACCACCACGGCTGCGCAGCATCGTGATGACGATCAGGAAGGCAAAGAAAATGAAAGGCGCCCAGCCAAAGCCATCATTGTTGCTGGCCTTGCCACGCTGGGCCGGTTCCGGGAAGGCTTCCTTGTCGAGCACGCTGGTGATCGCCGAGATACCCGATGCCAGCCCGCCGTAAAAATCGTTTTGCCGGAAATGCGGTGCAATCACATCCTGCAATACGCGTTTCGATTGCGCATCGGTCAGCACGCCCTGCACGCCGCGGCCGGTTTCTATGCGCAGGCGGCCGGAAGCGGCAGAATTGCCCTTTGCCACCAGCAGGATCACGCCGTCATCGACACCCTTGCGTCCCAGCTTCCACGCATCGGCCACGCGTATGCTGTATTGCTCTATCGCTTCCGGCTCGGTGCTGTTGAGCAGCAGGATTGCGATCTGGTTGCCGGTACGCGTTTCATACTCGGCCAGCACGTTTTCCAGCGTCGTGCGCTGGCCGGCATTGAGCATGCCAGCCAGATCGGTGACGCGCGCAGTCAGCGGCGGCACCGGCACCAGATTTTGTGCGCTGGCCAGCAGGCATAAAAATGCGAGCGAGCAAGCCAGTAAATGACGCAAGGTTTTCATGGACACGAAGAACCTTATTTACCGAAATTGACTGCAGGCGGCGTGGCTATCGACTTTTCATTTTCTACCGTGAACGATGGCTTGACCGGATAGCTGAAAATTTTCGCCGTGATATTGGTCGGGAAGCTGCGTGCGAGCACGTTGTATTCCTGCACCGCTACGATGTAACGCTGGCGTGCGACGGTGATGCGGTTTTCCGTGCCTTCCAGTTGCGACTGCAAATCGCGGAAGCTGGTGTCAGCTTTCAGCTGCGGATAGTTTTCGGAAATGGCCATCAGGCGCGACAGCGCCGATGACAGTTCGCCCTGCACCTGCTGGAATTTCTGGAATGCCTGCGGGTCGTTCAATACTTCCGGCGTGATCTGGAAGCTGGTCGCGGCGGCACGTGCCTTGGTGACCGCTTCAAAGGTTTCGCGCTCATGCGAGGCGTAGCCCTTGACGGTATTGACCAGATTGGGAATCAGGTCGGCGCGGCGCTGGTATTGATTGACGACTTCGCCCCATGCAGCCTTGGTCGCTTCATCCTTGGTTTGAAAATCGTTGTAGCCGCATGCGCTGAGCATCGAGGCAAAGGCGGCTATCGCCAGCCATTTCAGTAATTTCGCCATGTCATTTCTCCAGATAGATAAAAATACTGTTTTGCCTGGCCTATTTGATGGCGCTGGCGCGTGGTTTCAATAGTACCGTGCTCATCGCCGCCAGGATCAGCAACATGGCCACGTAATCTTGCCAGTGCGGCGTTTCATGCAATATCCAGGCGCCGGAAAAGACTCCCAGCACCGGGATCATCATCACCGAGAGGCTGGATGCAATCGGCGGCAGCTTGCGCGCCAGCGAAAACCAGGTCACCTGCCCGAAGCTGAAGATCACCAGCGCGTTATAGCTGATCGCCGCTGTTTCGCCGGCCGTCGGCAGACGCCACAGCCGGTATTCAAGGCAGGTCGATATGATCGCCATGCAGACGCTTGCCATCACCATCATCCAGAATGTCAAAGCCAGCGTCGGGATGGCGGTTTTCGTGCGCCGCATCAACACTGTGCCATAACCCCAGGCTGCGGCTGCGATCAAGATCAGCACGCTGCCTAAAGGCCTGCCGGCCATATTCGCAAATTCGGTAGACAGCAGCAAGAGCGCACCGCTCAAGGCCAATCCTATCCCGCACCATCCCAGTCCTGTGATCCGGTCGCGAAAAAAAACCAGGCCGGACAGCACGGCCCAGATCGGCATCGTGTAGCCGAGTATGGCAGCGCGCCCGGACGAGAGCATTTTCACGCCGACGATCATGCAGGTATTCCAGATGATCATGTTAGGAATGGCCAGCGCGGAAATGGTTCCCAGATCATGGCGCGTAATTCTGAGGGAAATGCCTTGCATGCGCGCGGCCAGCCATAAAACCGGCAGCGCGCCGGTGATGCACAGGGTACGGAACGCAATCGGTGGGAAATCCTGCACCGCCATTTTCATGATGGGCCAGTTGATGCCCCAGCAGATGGTCAAGAGTGCGAGCAGTATCCAGTCTTTGCGGGTAAGTGAAGTCATCCCGGAACGATAACATGTCGCGTTACAATACGGTCTGCCTGAAATTGAGAGATCCCGCCGTGACCTTCATCGAAAAATTATCTGCCGTGTGGCAGACACAGAATACGCAACTCTGCATAGGCCTGGATCCGGATCTGGCCAAATTTCCTGCCCATTTGCAGGGCAAGCCCGATGCGATCCTGACGTTTTGCAAGGCGATCATCGATGCCACGGCCGATACCGCATGCGCATTCAAGCCGCAGATTGCCTATTTCGCCGCCTTGCGCGCGGAAGATCAGCTGGAAGAAATCTGCGGCTATCTGCGCACACGCTATCCGCAGATTCCTGTCGTGCTGGACGCCAAGCGCGGCGACATAGGCGCGACGGCTGAACAATATGCGCGTGAAGCTTTCGAGCGTTATGGCGCCGATGCAGTCACCGTCAATCCTTACATGGGTTTCGATTCGGTGCAGCCGTATCTGGAGCGGCAGGATAAAGGCGTGATCGTCTTGTGCCGCACGTCCAATCCTGGCGGCTCCGACCTGCAATTCCTCACGGTTGACGGCAAGCCGCTGTACCAGCATGTCGCGCAGCTGGTGGCGGATAAATGGAATACGAATGGCCAATGCGCGCTGGTGGTCGGCGCCACCTTCCCGAACGAGCTGGCGCAAGTGCGCGCGATAGTCGGCGACATGCCCTTGCTGATTCCAGGCATAGGCGCGCAGGGCGGTGACATCAAGGCGACGGTGGAAGCCGGACGCACGGCGAACGGCAGCGGCATGATGATCAATTCATCGCGCGCCATCCTGTATGCAAAAGCAGATGAGAATTTTGCGCAAGCGGCACGTCAGGTTGCGCTGGAAACCAGGGATGCGATCAATCGTTTTCGCGCCTGATCCTGCAGTGTATAAATGAAGCAATCCAGCCGCTCAGGCTGGCGCGCCGGCATCGATGCAGCCGTATCTGGAACGGCAGGATAAAGGCGTGATGTAGATTGATGTTTGATGTGATGCCTGGCGTGATATTCAGCCTGCCGTAGTCAGAAATTCCAGCAAGCCCGTCAATGCATGGGCCACGCTTTGTTCGCGCACTGCATGGCGGTCACCGCGAAACTGCATTTGTTCCACATGCGTGCGCGTGCCCGTCGCCCAGCCAAAGCAGACCGTGCCCACCGGCTTGCCCGGCACGGCACCGCCCGGGCCGGCAATGCCGGTAGTGGACAAGGCCACGGTGGCCCGGCTGTTGGCCAGTGCGCCTGCGCACATGGCTGCTGCCGTTTCCTTGCTGACTGCGCCGTGTTGCGCCAGCAGCGATTCCGGCACGTGCAACAGCTTCATCTTGGATGCATTCGAGTAGGTGACGAAACCGCATTCAAACCATGCCGACGATCCTGCGATTTCAGTGATTGCCTGCGCGACCCCGCCGCCGGTACAGGATTCCGTGCTTGCCAGCAGCAAGCCACGTTCCTGCAGACACAGCCCTACGCGCGCCGCCAGTTCCACGATGTGTTCCATGCGTTTTCCTTCGCTCAGAAACTGCGCCAGATCGCAAACACCAGCAAGGTGAAAAATGCTGCGACGATATCGTCGAACATGACGCCCATGCCGCCCTTGAAACGACGGTCGAAATAACCGATAGGCGGCGGTTTGACCATGTCGAAAAAGCGGAAGCAGAGGAAGGCGTAAAACTGTATCCACAGGCTGGCCGGCGTGATGAACAGCAGCACCAGCCAGAAGGCAATCACTTCATCCCACACCATGCTGCCATGATCGGCAATGCCGAGATCGCGACCTGTCTTTGCGCATGCCCATACGCCGATAAAAAAGCCGGCGACGATGACGAACCACCAGTTCAGGGGCGTCAGGAATTCCGGCCAGCGTGATGACAATACATTGAATGAGAGCCAGCCGAACAGCGTGCCGGATGTGCCCGGCATTATTTTTGACAAGCCGCTGCCGAATCCCTGCGCAATCATGTGGGCTGGATGCGCCAGCATGAAACGTGAATCGGGTTTGATCAGGATTGCGGCTGGCGTGGCTGGCTGTGTTTGCATGGTCAGGCGAAATGGTCGAAGGAGGTGATGTGCATATCCAGCGGCTGCCCATCACCATCGAGCAGACGCAAGCCGGATGCCGCCTCTATGCTGCCGATGCGGGTCACAGGCGTGTCGGCAGCCAATGCCGCACCCAGGACCGCATTGCGTCGCGATACCGGTGCGGTGAAGCACAATTCATAGTCATCGCCGCCGGCCAGCGTAAAGCGGCGCTGCAGGTCCAGCGCCTGGCCCTGCAGCATGGGTCCTGCCGGCAGCGCATCCACATTGAGCGTCGCGCCGACGTCGGATTTTTTCAGTATGTGACCGAGATCGCCGATCAAGCCATCGGATACATCGAGCGCCGCATGTGCGATGCCGCGCAATGCCAGCCCGAGTGCGATGCGCGGCTGCGGCGCATGCAGGCGTGGCGCTGCAGCAGCAAGCACATCTGCATCCAGTGGATATTCCTGGTACAGCGCACCGAGCGCAAGGCGCGCATCACCCAGGGTGCCGGACACCCAGATATCGTCGCCGGCCTGGGCTGCATCGCGACGCAAGGCTGCGCCGATCGGGATCTGGCCGTAGATCGTGATGCAGATGTTCAGCGGTCCCTTGGTCGTATCGCCGCCTATCAGTTCGCAGTCATGCGCATCGGCCAGCGCGAACAAGCCTTGCGAAAATTGTTCCAGCCATGCCTCGTCTGCGCCCGGCAGTGACAATGCGAGCGAGAACGCCACCGGTTCCGCGCCCATGGCTGCCAGGTCGGACAAGTTGACGGCCAGTGATTTGTGCCCGAGTTGGTAGGGGTCGGCACCGGCAAAAAAATGGCGGCCTTCGACCAGCATGTCGGATGAAATGGCCAGCTGCATGCCGGCGTGCGGTGTCAGCAGCGCGCAATCATCCCCTATGCCGAGCGTGGCGCGGTTTTTCGGGTGGGCGGGGCGCACAAAATAGCGCGCGATCAAATCGAATTCGGACATGCGCTTATTGTACAGAATGACGGCAAGTCCTTGCTGTTGCGAAGAGGCAAGGCGGAATATCTATCAGCCCCGTCATTGCTGCACAGGCGGCAAGGACGGGGCTGGCTGCAGTGCCAAAAATTACTGGCTGGTGGCGGTATTGGCCTTCTGTCCCAGGCCGGCCAGCAATTCCTGGCGTATCGCATTGTCATGCGGCGAGACGCAAAAACCTGCCATCACGCCGTCGACATCGTAAAAGCGGCAAATGCTGCGACCGCTCTCTGTCGTTTCATTTTCCCAGCTGCCATCGGCGACGATGTGGGGTGCAGGCGCGATCAAGGCCAGCGGATAGCTGGGGGTCTTGATCAATATCGGTGACGGCTTCAAATCGATCTCGGTGCGCTCGCCTGTCAGCGTGCGTGCAATCGCACGACCGGCCGCCATGATAGGCGTGATGTAAGGCAGGATGCGCGTGCTGCCGTCGATAGGCGAGGTGTATTCTGCGCAGTCGCCCAGCGCATATATATCGGGTGCGCTGGTCTGGCCGGCGGTATCGATGATGATGCCGCGTCCGGTCTTCAGTTGTGCTGCGTGCGCCAGGCGCAGATCGGGCCGCAAGCCGACTGCAGACAATACGATGTCGGCTTCGACGGTGCTGCCATCGGCCAGCGTCACGCGCAGCGCAGTGTCGGCATGCGTGACGCTTTCCGCGACTGTATTGAGATGGAAGCGCACGCCGCGCGCGAGCAGTGCCGCCTGCAGGCCGGTCGACAGGGCGGGTGCCGCCAGTGCCGCCAGCGGACGCGCGCTTGGATCGATCAGGGTTACCGCATGCCCGGCGCTGGCCAGGTCGTCGGCGAATTCGCAGCCTATCAAGCCGGCACCCAGTATCGCTACGCGTACCGGCGCGGCATTTTCTGCAGCATTGATGCGCGCGCGGAAGGTGGCGTAATCGTCTATGTGATTAACCGACAATACCTGATCGGCAGCATCGCCCTGCAAGCCGAGTTGTATCGCCTGCGCACCGACGGCGATGA
>NZ_JAUSME010000115.1 GCF_030645555.1 Herminiimonas sp. | reverse complement strand
TACTTTCCATATTGAAGATATCCAGGATCAGGTTGAATTGTCCCTGATGCGTTCGGGCGAGCACGATGTTGCGCGCGCCTATGTGTTGTATCGCGCCAAGCGGATGGAAGAGCGTGCGCAGCAGCAAGCAGCCAAACCAGTCCTTGAATCCAGCCAGTTACATGTCATCGAAGATGGCCAGCGTCGTCCGCTGGACATGAACCAAGTGCGTAATTTGATCGCCGCCGCTTGCATGGGCCTGGAAAAACACGTCGATGCCGACGCGATCCTGCATGAAACAGTCAAGAATTTGTACGATGGCGTACCGGTCGAGGAATTGCACAAGTCGGCGATCCTGGCAGCACGTGCGCTGATGGAAAAAGATCCCGCCTACAGCACCGTGACTGCACGCCTGCTGATGCACACGATACGCAAGGAAGTCTTCGGCAAGGAAGTTGCACAAGCCGATGCGCCGGCAGAGTATCTGGATTACTTTGCGAAATTCATCAAGAAAGGCATAGAGGCAGAACTGCTCGACACCAAACTTGGTCAATTTGATTTGAAAAAACTGGCCGATGCACTGAAGCCGGAACGCGATTTGCAGTTCGGCTATCTCGGCCTGCAAACCCTGTATGACCGCTACTTCCTGCACATTAACGATCAACGCATAGAAATGCCGCAGGCGTTTTACATGCGTGTCGCGATGGGTCTGGCGCTGGGTGAAAGCAACCGCGAAGAACGTGCGATCGAGTTTTACAACCTGTTGTCTAGCTTCGACTTCATGAGCTCGACTCCGACGTTGTTCAATTCCGGCACGCTGCGTTCGCAATTGTCGTCCTGCTATCTGACGACAGTCTCCGACGACCTCGAAGGCATTTACGACGCGATCAAGGAAAATGCCTTGCTGGCGAAATATGCCGGCGGCCTGGGCAATGACTGGACGCCGGTGCGTTCGCTGGGCGCGCATATCAAGGGCACCAATGGTCGCTCGCAAGGTGTCGTGCCTTTCCTGAAGGTCGTCAATGACACGGCTGTTGCAGTCAACCAGGGCGGCAAACGCAAGGGCGCAGTCTGCGCCTATCTGGAAACCTGGCATATGGATATCGAGGAATTCCTCGACCTGCGCAAAAACACTGGCGACGATCGCCGCCGTACGCATGACATGAATACCGCCAACTGGATTCCTGACCTGTTCATGAAGCGCGTGATGGAAAAAGGCGAATGGACGCTGTTCTCACCATCGGATGCGCCGGACCTGCACGACAAGGTCGGTCGCGCCTTCGAAGCCGCCTACACTGGTTACGAAGCCAAGGCAGCACGCGGCGAATTGCGCCTGTTCAAGAAAGTGCAGGCGCTGGACCTGTGGCGCAAGATGCTCTCGATGCTGTTTGAAACCGGCCATCCATGGATCACATTCAAGGATCCATGCAACATCCGTTCGCCGCAGCAGCACGTCGGCATGGTGCACAGCTCCAACCTGTGCACGGAAATTACACTCAATACCAATGAGTCGGAAATTGCAGTCTGCAACCTGGGTTCGGTCAACATGCCGGCCCATATGAAAGACGGCAAGCTGGATCACGTCAAGCTGCAAAAAACCATACGCACCGCGATGCGCATGCTCGACAACGTCATCGACATCAATTACTACGCCGTCAAGAAAGCGCGTGATTCCAACCTGCGTCATCGTCCGGTCGGCCTCGGCATCATGGGTTTCCAGGATTGCCTGCACATGATGCGCATTCCATATGCATCCAACGATGCGGTGCAATTTGCCGACAATTCGATGGAAGCGGTTTGCTATTACGCTTATTACGCATCGACCGAGCTGGCGGAAGAACGTGGTCGTTACAGTTCCTACAAAGGTTCGCTGTGGGATCGCGGCATCCTGCCGCAGGATTCGCTCAAATTGCTGGGCGAGGAACGCGGCGGCTATCTGGAAACAGATTTGAGCGAAGCGATGGATTGGGCGCCGTTGCGCGCACGCATCAAGGAATTCGGCATGCGCAATTCGAATTGCGTGGCAATTGCGCCAACGGCGACGATTTCCAACATCATCGGTGTGTCAGCCTGTATCGAACCGACCTATCAAAACCTGTATGTCAAATCGAACCTGTCCGGCGAATTCACCGAGATCAATGAATACCTGGTGCGCGATTTGAAGGCACGTGGCTTGTGGGATGAAGTCATGATTTCCGACCTCAAGTATTTCGACGGCAGCCTGGCCAAGATCGACCGCATACCGCAAGACTTGCGTGCGATCTATGCAACGGCGTTTGAAGTCGAGCCATCGTGGCTGGTCGAGGCAGCATCGCGCCGCCAGAAGTGGATCGATCAGGCACAATCGCTGAACATTTACATGGCTGGCGCATCGGGCAAAAAACTCGATGACACCTACAAACTGGCCTGGTTGCGCGGCTTGAAAACCACCTATTACCTGCGTACGATGGGTGCCACGCATACCGAAAAATCGACTTCCAAAACCGGCGCATTGAATGCAGTCGACTCCGGCAGCGGGATGTCTTCCAGCGCATCGGCGGCAGAAGCGGATGGCCCGGCCTGCATGCTGCGTCCAGGGGATGCCGGCTTTGAAGAGTGCGAAGCCTGCCAGTAACAGCCTGGATCAGATATTCAGGGCGCTTGAAAAACGACACCCATGGTGCCACTGAACTTGCATCGGATAATGCTGACAAAGCTGTATAGGGTTTTGTCGGCATTGCCAGCAACAGTGGCATCAGTAATATACGAATAAGGAAACAAGACATGCTAAGTTGGGATGAAGAAGCCAAACCCGCCGCACCTGCGCAAGCGCAAGCAGCATTACAACCGGCTTTGCAGCAAGTACGCGACGCTGCAGCGCAACGTCAAGACGTTGCGCTGGACCCTGCGCTGGTGGCCAAGCCGGCTGCCGCAGTGGATCCAACCCGTCGCATGGATGCCGCCGACAAGCGCATCATCAATGGTCAAACCGACGTCAATCAGCTGGTCCCGTTCAAATACAAATGGGCGTGGGACAAGTATCTGGCCGGTTGCGCCAACCACTGGATGCCGCAGGAAATCAATATGCAGCGCGATATTGAATTGTGGAAAAATCCAAACGGCCTGACAGAAGACGAGCGCCGCCTAGTCAAGCGCAATCTGGGATTTTTTGTCACTGCCGATTCGCTGGCTGCCAACAATATCGTGCTCGGTACCTACCGTCACATCACGGCGCCTGAGTGCCGCCAGTACCTGTTGCGCCAGGCGTTTGAAGAAGCGATCCATACCCATGCGTATCAGTACATTGTTGAATCGCTCGGGCTCGACGAGGGTGAAATCTTCAATGCGTACAATGAAATCGAATCGATACGCGACAAGGATCAATTCCTGATCCCGTTCATCGAGAAGCTGACCGATCCGCAGTTCAAGACCGGCACTACCGAAAACGACCAGACATTGCTGCGTTCGCTGATCGTGTTTGCATGCCTGATGGAAGGTTTGTTTTTCTATGTCGGCTTCGCGCAGATCCTCGCGCTCGGTCGTCAAAACAAAATGATGGGCGCTGCAGAACAGTATCAATACATCCTGCGCGATGAATCCATGCACTGCAATTTCGGCATCGATTTGATCAACACAATCAAGCTCGAAAATCCGCATTTGTGGACGCCGCAATTTCGCGATGAAATCAAAACGTTGTTTTTACGCGCAGTAGAGTTGGAATATCGTTACGCAGAGGATACAATGCCGCGTGGAGTGCTCGGACTGAACGCACCAATGTTCAAGGGTTATTTGCGATTCATTGCAAATCGCCGCGCACAACAAATCGGTTTGGAGCCGATGTTCGAACAAGAAGAAAATCCTTTCCCTTGGATGAGCGAAATGATCGATCTGAAAAAAGAGCGCAACTTTTTTGAGACACGTGTCATCGAGTATCAGACAGGTGGAGCGCTCAACTGGGAGTAAGCAGCTTGAGCAGGAACAAAGATGCAGTCGCCATAAACAGGAATTACAAAGACTGCGAAAACAGGAAAGACAACAACCAAATTTAATGACTAGTAGAAGACCGATACGATCTCATCTGCTCTCGCCGCCACATCTGATTCAGTCAGGTGAGGCGGCTTTTTCTTTGAAAAATGGTTTGTTTTTTCTGAAACATTATTCCAATGCCGGCATGATTGCTGGCGTTTTTTTTGGCTATAGCAGTAGCGTTGCTACGAAATCCGCATAGTCATGTAAGGCTGAAGTGCTGCATAAGTGAGGGGATGCAGCAGTTCAGCTGGTGCCGAATTCATTAGCGCAAGCAAAGAGTACGCTTGTGCCGATGAATAATCCGCCAGAGCCATCGCGATGGTGCTGGCGGGTTTTAAAACCTAGAAGCTTGATTTTTTCCATCACGTGAAGGAGAAACAAAATGGCAACAGCAGCAAAAAAACCAGCAGCGAAGAAACCCGCTGCCAAGAAAGTAGTCGCAAAAAAACCGGTAGCTAAAAAAGCAGCAGCTAAAAAGCCAGTGGCTAAAAAGGCAGTCGCCAAGAAGCCAGTAGCTAAAAAAGCAGCAGCTAAAAAGCCAGTGGCTAAAAAGGCAGTCGCCAAGAAGCCAGTAGCGAAA
>NZ_JAUSME010000114.1 GCF_030645555.1 Herminiimonas sp. | reverse complement strand
TGCCCCTTGAATCTGGCGCCGACCGCCAGCACCACCGCCACGCTGGCGCTGGGCGATGCACTCGCCGTTGCCTTGCTGGATGCGCGCGGCTTCGGCGAAGAAGATTTCGCCCGCTCGCACCCGGGCGGCGCGCTGGGCCGTCGTTTGCTGACGCACGTGCGCGATGTCATGCGTACCGGCGAGGCGATTCCGACGGTGAGTGAAGATGCCAGCCTGTACGCTGCGCTGCTGGAAATCAGCAAAAAAGGAATGGCAATGACGGCAGTAGTCGATGCCGATGGCTGCGCGATAGGCGTATTCACGGATGGCGACTTGCGCCGCCTGATCGAAAACATGCAGGATTTTTCGACCCTGTCGATCGCGGCAGTCATGCATCGCAATCCACGCAGCGTGCAGCCCGAGCAACTGGCCGTCGATGCAGTCGACATGATGGAAGAATTCCGCATCAACCAGCTGCTCGTCACCGATGCTGATGGCAAACTGGTCGGCGCACTGCACATCCACGATTTGACGCGTGCGAAAGTAATCTGATGACGCCCCCAACCACGACTGAGGCCATCACCCGCGCAGCGAATGTGCGGCTGATGATTTTTGACGTCGACGGCATCCTGACCGACGGCAGCCTGCATTTCGGCGCCGAAGGCGAAGTGATCAAGACCTTCAATGTGCTCGATGGCCACGGCATCAAGCTGTTGCAGCAATCGGGCGTCGCCACCGCCATCATCAGCGCGCGCCAGTCGCCTATCGTGCTGCGCCGCGCCACCGATCTCGGTATACATCATGTGTTCCAGGGCATACACGACAAGCGTGCGGCGTATGAACAGTTGCTGGCGCAAACTCATGTAGCAGCCGATGCATGCGGCTTCATCGGCGACGATGTGATCGACTTGCCTATCCTGTCGCGCGTCGGCTTTGCAGCCAGCGTACCCAATGCACATCCTGAAGTACGCTCACGCGTACATTACGTCACGCAAGCCGGCGGCGGGCGCGGTGCGGCACGCGAATTATGCGATTTCATCCTGCGCGCGCAGGGCAACTACGAGGCGGCGCTGGCGCCGTATCTGTCGTGAGCAATACGCGCCCGGCGAATGGCATGCGCCTGATCGTGCTGATTGCATTGAGTGCCGCATTGGCGCTGGGCAGCTTCTGGCTGGTAGAAGTCATGCGACGGCAAACCGAAGACATACTCCCCGACCGGGTGCGCACGGAACCGGATTTTTATGTACAGAAATTCAATTTTGTACGCATGGGGAAGACAGGCGAGGCACGCTACAACCTGACGGGCAGCGAGATGAAGCATTATCCGCAGGACAATTCATACCAGATACAGAATCCCGTCATGCACAGTTACAGCGCACAGAGGCCGCCGATGGTGAGCCGTTCCCTGCGCGCCACCGTGACCAACAACAGCAGCGAAATTCACATGTATGAAAACGTGCATATCGACCGGCCTGCTTCGGCAACATCGCAGCACTTCCAGCTCAAGACTTCCTATCTGCTGCTTTTGCCTGACGATGACGTGATGAAAACCCCGAAGCCGGTTGAGCTGAAACTCGGCACCTCCGTGTTGACCGGCGCCGGCATGTTTGCCAACAATGCGACCGGCGAATTCAGCCTGTCGAGCAATGTCCAGGGACAGTACCAGGCACCTGCCGTCACCAATTGATTGTGTGACCCGGCTTTTAATCGACACATTATCCAGAAAACTTTCATGAAACGATTATTCCCCGCACTGCTGCTTGTGATTGGTTTCGGCGCCGCCATCAGCGCACATGCCGAAAAAGCCGATGCGACCAAGCCAACCAACGTCGAAGCCAATCAAATGGAATACGACGACGTCAAGCAAATCAATACCTTCATCGGCAACGTCGTGCTGACACGCGGCTCCATCCTGATGAAATCGAACAAGATGGTCGTCACGCAGGATCCTGACGGCCATCAGTTTGTCGTCATGTATGCCGCTCCAGGCACGCTTGCCAGCTTCCGCCAGAAGCGCGATGGTGGCCCCGACCAATGGGTAGACGGCCAGGGCGAGCGCATCGAATACGATGACAAGACTGAAATCATGAAACTGTTTTCCAAGGCGCGCATGCGCCGCCTGGAAAATGGCAAGGTGACCGATGAAGTGAACGGCGAATATATTTCCTACGATACGCGCGCCGAATTCTTTACCGTGCATAACACTGCGAGCGGCGACAGCAAGCCTGGTGCAGGCCGCATCAAGGCCATCATCCAGCCGCGCGCCGATACGACAAAGGCCAAATAAGATGTCAAGCAAGCTGATCGTCAGTGGACTGCAAAAAAGCTATGGCGCGCGCCAGGTTGTGCGCGATGTCGCACTGCAGGTTGAAAGCGGCGAAGTCATAGGATTGCTGGGCCCGAACGGCGCCGGCAAAACCACCTCTTTCTACATGATCGTCGGGCTGGTGCCGTCCGATGCCGGCCGCATAGAACTCGATGGCGTAGACATCTCGCGCCTGCCCATACACAAACGCGCCCAACTCGGCTTGTCGTATCTGCCGCAGGAAGCCTCGGTGTTCCGCAAACTGAGCGTGGAAGACAACATTCGCGCCGTGCTTGAATTGCAGCGCGTGAATGGCAAGGCCTTGAATTCCGCACAGATAGAACAGCGCCTTGATACCTTGCTGACGGATCTGCAAATCGAAAAGCTGCGCGGCAACCAGGCGATGTCATTGTCCGGCGGCGAACGGCGGCGGGTCGAAATCGCACGGGCACTGGCCACCAATCCGCGTTTCGTTTTACTGGATGAACCATTTGCCGGCGTCGATCCGATCGCCGTGATTGAAATTCAACGCATCGTGCGCTTCCTGAAAGAGCGCGGCATAGGCGTCTTGATTACCGATCACAATGTGCGCGAAACCCTGGGCATCTGCGACCGCGCCTACATCATCAACCAAGGCGCAGTGCTGGCCAGCGGGCGGCCGGACGACATCATCGCCAACGAATCGGTGCGTCGCGTCTACCTGGGCGAACATTTCCGCATGTAATTGCGGAAACACGATAAAGCCTTATGAAGCAATCCCTGCAGCTACGCGTTTCGCAACACCTGGCATTGACGCCACAATTACAGCAATCAATACGCCTGCTGCAATTGTCGACGCTGGAACTGCATCAGGAACTCGAGCAGATCCTTGCCGACAATCCGCTGCTGGAACGTACCGACGACCCGCTCGACCACGCGATCCGTTTGCTGGCCGATGGCGCAATCGGTGCTGCCGGCACGGTGGCAGAAGGCGCCAGCGTCGAAGCGAATGCACAAACACCGGAAAGCGAAGCCTCATTCGACGCACCTGAAGCAGCGGAATCCACCAACGGCGACACCGAGTGGAGTTTTGATGACGTGGCGCGCACCTCGAAGGCGCCAGAAGATGACGACGCCCGCCCGCAGCTCGAAGCGCACGAAACCACGCTGCGTGAACATTTGCTGGAGCAGATGCGCGTCACCGTGCGCGAGCGCCGTGATCGCGCCTTGCTCGAACTGATCATCGACGCCTTGAACGACAACGGCTATCTGGAAGAAGCACTGGAAGATATCCATGCGCGCCTGCCGGAAGAACTCGACATCGAACTGGAAGAATTGCAGATTGCGCTGAATCTGTTGCAAAGCTTTGATCCACCCGGCGTAGGTGCACGCAATGCTTCAGAATGCCTGGCACTGCAAATCAAGCGCATGCCGAAAGTGGCCATGGTGACCCGCCGCATGGCGCTCGCCATCGTCGAGAATCACCTGAGCCTGTTCGCGCAACGCGACTTCAACAAGCTGCGCAAGGCACTCGATTGCGATGACGAGGATTTGCGCGAAGCACAAGTCATCATCAAGCAATGCAACCCGCACCCAGGCTCCATTTTCGCAAGCGATACCTCGGACTATGTCGTGCCTGACGTGATCGTCAAGCGCACCCGCAGCGGCTGGCAAGTCATGCTCAATCACGACGTGATGCCGAGGCTGCGCGTCAACAGCATGTACGCCAATATCCTCAAGCAAAGCAAGGGTGAAGGCTCACTCGGCTCGCAGCTGCAGGAAGCCAAATGGCTGATCAAGAACATGCGGCAACGCTTCGACACTATCCTGCGCGTATCGCAGGCTATCGTAGAGCGGCAACGCAATTTTTTCTCGCATGGCGCAGTTGCAATGCGGCCCCTTGTCTTGCGCGAAATAGCTGATACACTGGGACTTCACGAGAGTACTATTTCTCGTGTAACCACCCAGAAGTACATGCTCACCCCACACGGGATGTTCGAATTGAAATATTTTTTCGGTAGCCATGTCGCAACCGAAACAGGTGGTGAAGCATCATCGACGGCGATACGGGCACTGATCAAACAACTGATAGGAGCTGAAGACCCGAAAATTCCATTCTCTGATAGCAAGATCGCAGAAATGCTGGCGGAGCAAGGCATGGTAGTAGCGCGACGCACCGTTGCAAAATACCGTGAAGCCTTGAAAATCCCACCGGTCAATTTGCGTAAGTCCTTGTAGATATCGTCCTTAGAAGTTTTTGTTATACCTTGCTGTGTTCGTGAGCCCGCTAATTTGGCGCATGAACCGCCAGTGAATTATCATAGGAGCACTGTATGAATCTCACAATCAGTGGACATCACCTCGAATTAACCCCAGCCATCCGCGAATATGTACAAGGAAAACTGGAGCGTATCAAACGACACTTTGATCAAGTGATCGACATTGCCGTCATACTGTCAGTCGACAATCTTCCTGAAAAAGAAAAACGCCAGAAAGCAGAAGTCACCTTGCGCGTGAAAGGCAAGGATCTGCACGTGGAAAGCATCGCAGACAATTTATATGCGGCGATAGACACCCTGATCGACAAGCTTGATCGGCAAGTCATCAAATACAAAACCAAGCAGCAAGATCATCAAAACGATGCAATCAAACGATTGCCGGATGAATCGGATGCTGTCGCACCTTAAGGTGCCATAATCAGGCCGAAAAAATCGGCCACTAAAGACGAAGGGCGCAAATTGCGCCCTTTTTTATTGTCCTTTTTTGCGTTCATCTGCGGTTAAGCCAGCAAACCGCTTATTTTTCAACGGCAATATCTTCCAGCATGATTTCAATTCTCAACTGGCTCTTGACTGGAACGCCATTGATTTCTCCTGGGTGAAATCTGGCTTTTACAAACGCATCGACCACCGTTTTCTGGGCCACCTCCGGCAGCAAGGAATCCTCTACTATCACTTGATCAATCTCGCCATACTCATTGATCAAAATCTGCAAGGTCGCCGCCTGCGCAGGCACGTCCGGCACGATCAGTGTCAGATCTGCCGGCACATCACGAACCACCAAGGGTTTTTGCGTCAGGTCTTTTGCCGAGAAATAATATGGCGGAGCTGGAAGCAGCGCGGGCAGGATAGAACTGCCTTTCCGCGCTTGAGGAATTTGCACGGCATCGGCAGACATGGGATCAGCCGTCTTCACCAGCTTGCCAGACGTCTCGCGCTCATGCTCCGTAGCGGGAAAAGCGCGATCTGTCTTGCCCAGCTCCACCATCACCACTTGCATGGCAGCAGGTTCATCGGGCAAGCCCGCATGCTCAGGCTGCGCGATGCCGCCGATACATATCGCCGCAACCAAGCCTGCATGGACCATCAAGGACAATCCTAAAGCCAGCACACGGGATGGTGGGCAGCATGCCGTTCGCATTCTCAGCAAAAGGGGATGCCAACCCAGCCAGCCATGCATTGCATCCTCTTAATCCGCAATCAGCTCGCGCCATGAAACGCGTCGCGCGCCATTGCCACTTCCCGGATTGGACGATGGGTCATCCATCACAGTTATGGTACCGCCCGTATCGGTAATCAAGGTGACGGTTTTGCCGGTATTCAATTTCAATGTTTTCAATCCGGCGACCAGGCCCGCCTGCCGACGTCCGGCAATATTGCCCGTTGCACCCTCAACAAATTGTCCTGTCTTGAAGTCAAGTGAATATATCCATGCATATCCACCAGGCGTGCACGCATCATCCTTCGGAACATTACCGGCCACCGTCAACAAGCCCAATTGCTGCTGCATGTCGACATTGACCCGCTCACCAGGCGACTTGTTGCCTGGGTTAAGGTCCATATACCAACCTGATTTGCTGGCCCAGTCAACCGCATTACTTGATGTCGTACGCGTAGTGCCATCAGCGCTGGTGGTCAATGTCTGCTGCACCAGTACGCCAGCAGTACGGACTTTACCCAAACCGGTTTCAGTCAGATTGTCTTTCAACGCATAAATCGACTGTATGCTCGTATTAGTCAAATCGGAAATGCCCAGATAGCGCCCGCTTGCAACATTCACCACCGGATAGCTAACCCCGGCACTGGTAACCTCGGTCAATTCCGGCTTGATCGTGATAGGTTGGGTACCGATAGGAGACACATTGCCCAACTCTGCCAGCAGGGTCACCTTATTTCCGGTCGGAGCTATCCGGTCATCGGGATCGAAGCGCCATACATTGCCCAGCAAATCTCCGCCGTAAAAGCGCTTGGCTTTATTGTCGCTAAGGCTGTCTACCCACGCATTGATCTTAGCCAAACCACTTGGAGTAGTTGTGTCGCCAGCAGTTGTATCCAGCTTGGAAAGCAACACACCGGTATTGGCATTCAAGACATACAGGTGACCTTTCCCATCGCCACTACCTGTATGGTTGTTGTAGCCGGATGTAAAGACAACCACCCAGGTGCCATCAAGACGCTTGGTAATTACAGGATTGCCGTAGCTGTATCCCAGATCCACATCATTGGCATCGGTAAAATTCCACAAGGCCTTCGGATTTGCCGGGTCGGTAATATCCAGCGCATAGTAACCCTTGCCTCCAGAATTAAGGCCACCGACCAAAATCGTTTTCCACTCATTGGCTGCGCACGCCGCACCTGGTGCCTTGGAACAGATATCACCCACAGTAGGTGCGCCATCAACATAGTATTGATGATTGGCCGGATAGTTCTTGTCCGCCAATTTATACAGGTTAGGCAAAACCATAGGCGGAATGTAAGCCCATTTCTCGGCACCCGAGTTGGCCTCACCTATCGTCGCATCGAAAGCATGCAGCATGCCGTCATTCGCCGCTACATAGACCATCCCTAGACGATCTTTCTCCCTCGTTTTGTACGCTTCATAATTTTCATCAACATAGACGAAAGGCGGCGACTTCACATATACCGGCTGCGAACCTATCATGTCGCCCAATACGTGTTCACGATCACGATATATCGGGTTCGTATTGCCAGCCTGGTCTTCATAACCATTCTGACCGCGAATAAATTTTAAAAGATTTTCACCAGGAATCAGATCTCTCTGAACTGTCGTCAGGTTCGGACCACCTACCGAATCACTGCATTGCGATAGTCGCACCGTAGGTGCACACATGCTGTTGAAATAAGCCTTTTCATCTGCAGTCAGATTTGCCCAGGTAAATGTTTTCAGCTTGTCCGATGCGGATCCGCTGGATGTATAGATAGTGCGGGTCTCGGAGGTTGCAGTGACTTTTGTATCCAGTTTTGCCTGCGCTGACCAGCTTTCCGTGGCTGCCACTGCACCTGTACTTGGATCTATCGTTTTTGCCTTGAGATCACCATCCCAGAATGAGGTGCGATACATGGCAAGGAAAAGGAAGTTGTCGCCTGCTACCGGCTCCAGGTTACTGGTAGCGGCAGCCACGCCCGAACCATCACGTACCTTGGCACTCGTCAGTGCCTTGGTGATGCCTTTGATTAGCGTATCCGGCGTCTGGGCGCTGAAATAGCTGCCGCGCCCATTGACAGCGGCATGCCACAAGTCATCTATCCGTTCAGGTCCATCATTGGCAATTGGATCAGGCCAGTTTTTAGTGCCGTTGGTTATCGCATTGAAGTCGGCAGAACCACCACTTAAATAATTTTCCGTATACCCGAGCTGACCATTCACGCCCAGGCCTAGCGTAAAGGTCGTCATGTGCTGAGAACCCTTGTTATCCAGGCCGGACCCGAGCACATTATTGTCGCAAACATCCGCGCTGCCGCCCAACGCGCCGGTACAGTTTCCCAGAGCAGTGGTACGCAAGTCAGTATTGTAATAATAGGCCGCGACGTCGGCCAGCGAATTGGAAACCCCACCGCTGGTAACGGGAGTGGTAGCGGTGCTGAATGCAGTTACGGTAGCGGTCATGCCACCCGTCTTTGTCACGACCGGCGTATACGTAATTGCCCCCAAAGCTGTAGGTGCCTTGATCGTCACAACGCTCCCGGACACAGTCGCCGTATAACCATTTTTAGTAATCAAGGCAGCCGTTCTGGAAGCCACCTTGTTACTGTCTTCATTATCATTGATCGGGCCAGACATGATTTGCTTGCCATTAACGGTAATCCCGCTTACCAAGGTATTGCTGGAACCGCTAAAGGTAATCGTCGCAGTCGTGTAAGCAACATTGGTGACGGTCGTGCCGTCATACATAGGCCGAAGCTCGGTTGCATCCTGATTACCTACATTATTGCCATCCAGACCTTTAGGGCCATAAGTCGTGGTTTCTTCGTTCGTATTCCAGTATCCATCTGTAGATAGAATCGTGAAATTTTGCTGGCAGGAATACTGGACCGGGTCATCGGATCCGGTCAGCAATTTCCCTGCATAGAGCTGGCCGGCTTTTGACAAGGCCGCACGCAAAGGCGTCCAGTGCGTAGGATTCGCCTTGTAAAGCTTGGCATAAAAACTGGCTTTATGCGTGGCATCGAAATCCGCAATTTTCAGGAAGTCGTCGCTGGTGGCGCTGGTGCCGGTATAGCCTATCGTCGAATAACCAACACGATAGGCGCTACCTACATTTTTAAACGCCCTGCCGGCCGATGTTTTCATCGTCAGCATGCGGGTACGGTAATAACTGTACCAGTTAGCGAAATTGGTTTTCAGCGTTGCATCGGATGCGCTTGTAATCGTCACCTTGGGAAACAAAGCGGATCCGGAAACTGCCGTGCTATTACATTCTGTGTAAAAAAGCTTGGATGTATCCACACTACCATTTGCAAGGTATTCAAAACCTAGGTTAGTCGTTGTACCCGTATATGTATAGTAGACGCTGTTTTCCAGATTGGTTGTGCCATCCGTAGTCTTGTAGCCATTGTTCCAGGCTGCAGTGAAGCTGGCATCAGAGAAGCTCGTCCCATCGGCATTTACCGGCGGGCTGTAAACAATAGCTGGATTAAAGTACATCCCATTGCAGTGACTGCTTTTCGCGCCAAATTTCGTGTTGCTGAAATTCGCCACATCCGGTGCATATTCGTTATCCATACTTCCAGAATCATCCAGAATGAACATGACATTCGGCTTGACCACGTCAACTGAAGATGACGCCAGAGGAGCATTGGCAATATCGGTTTCGGCAGCATGCGCAGCATGCCCGCCAAGCATCAATGCAAGCAACATCAACGGGAATCTAAGGCTATGGAATGGGTGTTTCATCATGGTCTCCGGATATTGCTATCGGCCTGTACTGGTCATGTCATTCTCTCGCCCTGCGACAAGAGTAATGCGCTAAAAATGGATCATTGCTTCCACAAAACTCACGGTATTCCGCGGCCCTTTTACCCGGGAGACTATGCGATAGTACGGACCCGGCAAAGGCTCAAACCGTTTGTCGTCGCCATACTTGATCTCGCCTCTTTTAGGGCTGGTGGAACTGCTGGATTGATACGTCACACAGGTATTGCTTACGCTGTTCGGATCTAATTCAGCCAGACACAGGCGATGTATGATGTATGAAACCGAATTGTCTCCGACCGATATAGCGGGGGCAGGCTTCACACAGACAGAGAACGTCAAGCCACTGCAATTATTGTCTTCCCAATCGACTGCCGGTATGGTTGCCGCACTGTTTCTGTTGGTTGGATCAAGCGTGGATTGACTCGTTGCGTAATATCCTGCGGCCGCATTGTTTGCGTACAAGGTGGCGGAGCCATTCAGCGGGGTCAACCATACGATTGCTTGCTCAGTGCCAGCATCACCAGCCAGCGTTGCGCCTTGCTTGAATGCCATGTTGCCGGCGACCAGGTTGCCGGTATCGACCGAACGCACCAGACCTATGCCTGCAAGCGTCATTGCAACCAATACGATCAGTGCGATGAAAAGCACGACACCCTGCTGGCGATGCATGATCCGTCTCGAACAGGCAGGCCGCACAACGCAAGGTTCGGCATTGGCGCTGAAGCGAAGATTCAATTTCATGTCCGCCCCCACAACAAATTCCGCAAAGGAATGGTGTTCTCGAATGTTTTATAGCGATAACACTTCCAGTTTGCATTGGCCGTGCCATCGGGATTTTTGCTGGCATCGATATCACCAGCTGCCCATGTCGGTTTATTTATAGTGCGACCTGCGACTGCAGTGTCTATCGTAATATCGCAAACTCCACTGGCATTGGGCTTTTCCATCAAGGGGCTGCGTGCAACAACCGCCATGCGCACCGCGATTACCCTGGCAATGTCGCCGGCATCGTTTACGGTGCCGCTAGAGTCAGCATCTATCATCGTGGCGCTCCAGGTATCGACTCTGGGATCGTTTTGCGGCCATACGCGGGTATCGAAACCATATTCCGCCTGCATGTTGACAATATCTGCAGTGATCGCACGTGTCGTAGTGGTATTGGTCACACTTGAAAAATCAGCAAGCATCAAATTGCCGTTCGCCAGCGAATAGGTTCGGTCTATCATGGCTCCCAGATTAAGCACCAGCGCACCTACACTGTAGCCGCCAGTGGGAAAAATATTGCTGCCTCCCGGCGGATTCCATTTACTGGTATTTTGATGATGAACCTGTACATTGCCATTCGGGATCCCGGTCGCCTGCATCAATGTGCAAGTCTTGCCTTGCTCATATGCGACCAGCAAATCACCCTCTTCCATGCCCAGGGTGGTATTGAGAAAAATATTGGTGGCTGTGGCCGGATGCTCGACGGTTATCCGGCTGGGAAGACTCCAGCCAGTCTTGGAACTGGAAAGTATACGGATGCTATCTGGGGCGCCGCCAGCACCATTGGTGATCACCGCAGGCGCCAGGGATAGATCACTGGTCGCCGCCGTATCATAGTAGCGCTTGACCGTGCAGCCCAATGCGCCGGGCACGCTCATGCCATACCCTGCCCTGCGCACATCCCGCTCCACTGTATAGAGGGCAGTCACGCCATTGGTCTGCGCGTCAGCACCCGTCGTCGTCGTCCGTTTTTGTCCCTCGAAAACGACGGACACCTGCATGATGATCAACACGCCCAGCAAGCCGATTGCGACACCGACCATGATTTCCACCAGACTGAAACCATGATTGCGGCGTGTAGAAAAAGAATAATGCATCACCAATTCTCCCGGCTACTCGTGAAGACGCGTCACCGCGACGTAATTGTGTCGTCCCGACTCACCCGGTGCTTGCCAGAATACAGTCACCGTCACCGTATTGTCCCCGGAGACCGCTATGGTCGGCAGATTCTGCCCAGCCACAGGCGGGGCTACGACGGCATCAATGATCCCGGGCAGCGTTTGAATTACCCGACCCTTCCATGCGACAAACTGCGCGCCGCTGGCCGTCCCGTAATTGGCGACCAAGGTCGCATTTGTCTTGTCGCCGGTCCACATCTCACCAATGATTTGATTGGCCAGCAAACTGGCATCCGTCCGATACTTTGCACTGGTAGTGTCCCTGACCGATGCGCCAAGCAAAGCGACCAGGGCAAGAATACCCATCGAAAAAATCAGGATGGCGATCAGGCTTTCCAGCATGACCGACCCGCGCTGTTTGAATATAGAAGTTTCCATAATCATGTTAAGAACAACCCTGTGGATTGCTTGCCAATGCGTGCAGCGGGTCACACATACGGACCAGTCCGCCGGTACCGACCACAATTACCAGCCTGCGGGCATCGTTTGCAAGGGCATTGATGATGTCGATGCGGGTAACGTCCGTCCCGATATTCGCGGCCGGTATGCTACCGACGCCATTGAATGTCACACCCGCACCGCCAGCTCCAGACAAGCCCGCACCGGCTGCCAGCGCAGCAGCATATTGCGTATTTGGCACAGGCGTAGGTGGCACATCTGTACTGACGCCAACACGCGCATTCGCCCCACCTTCTGCAGCCGAACGTTGCTGTATCACTTCACCGCAGGCAGCACCCACAACGACACAGACGTTCCACGTCACCAATCCAGTGGCACTGGTCAGATTGAAGCGCACATTGGTATTGCGTCGCACCGCCTCGTTACGCGCAGTCTGCAAACCATTCTGGATAGACTCAGCTGCAGTACGAACCTGCGTATTCTGTATCCACAATCCGAATGTAGGCATGCCGACAGCCAGCAGGATCGCCATTATGGCGATGCCTATCATCAGCTCAATCAGGCTGAAGCCACGCTGACGGCGAAGGATTAACATCCGCCGCCTTTCTTGGCGACCCAACAGGCTATGGCAGGCGGAGCAGTACCCCACGCAGTCGGCAAGTTCGTCGTTTGACGATTGCCAGCTTGATCAATGGTGTAGGTAAATCCATTCATGCCCCGCCCTGCAATCCCTGTTGCGGTAATCAGGTAAAACTGATTCGTTGCACCCACGCCCCAGTTGCATGTATAGGTAAAATTATCTGAAGTGGGATTCAGCACTCCGCAGCTGTCATCATCGGAACCATAATTCCGGTTATCCTGATAAAACTGTTCAAGTCGAATACGCATGCTGGCCAATGCGCTGGTCGCCTCTGGGATTTTGCCACGGGTCACATAGTCGCTATAAGCAGGCACTGCCACCGCCGCCAGTATGCCGATAATCGCCACCGTGATCATGAGTTCAATCAGCGTAAAGCCAGCCGATTTGCGCAACGCGGGCAAAAAGAAAAATGGATATTTCATGGAATCGTCCTTTTAGATAGGGTCAATCTAAACGATACAGGCAGCAAGGCCAGCCCGATCCGACAAACGGTGCAATTCCGGCCGCAAACGGTTTGCCTGCTGTTGCTGCCAAGCGAAATATAAGCCGCTAGAATGAGCGCTTTCATCCAACTCATTTCATTCCATGTCTGCAGATATCCGCATCACCCTCGAAAATGGCCTGGGCAGCCTGATACTGGATCGCCCCCAGGCGATGAATGCGCTATCGCTAGGCATGGTCCGCACCCTTGCGCAAACCTTGATGGCATGGAGAACAAATCCGGATGTGCGGGCAGTCCTGATACGCAGCGACTTGCCAAAAGCATTTTGCGCCGGCGGCGAT
>NZ_JAUSME010000109.1 GCF_030645555.1 Herminiimonas sp. | reverse complement strand
GAAGCCGGAAAAAGGAAAGAACTCGGAAATCGGCATGTATTACGACGATGGAAAATCCGATTTCAGCCTTGTCTATTATCACAATCAGATCACGGACCTGCTGGTCAGCAAATCGCCATGCCCGAACCCGGCGCTCGGTAGCAGTTGCATGGATAACGTCAGTGATGCGCTGCTGAAAGGTGTTTCCCTGGGTGCCGCCACAAAAGTGGCAGACTTCCGCTTGTATGGAAGCCTGGATTGGCAGGATCCGCGCGACAAGAAGAGCGATATGCTGATTGAGCGTCGCTCCCGCTATCATGGCACTGTGGGCGCAAGCCATGTGTATGGCTTGTTCAAGTCCGGCGTTGATATTGTTTTCTCCGGCTATCGCTATGATGCAGCCAATCAAACCAAGCGTTTGGGTGGTTACGCACTGTTAAATCTGCATGCCAGCTATGATTTGAATAACGATTGGCAATTGTTCGGTCGCTGGAATAATGTCCTGGATAAGAAATATGAGCTTGCACAAACGTATCAGACCGCAGGCTCCAATGTTTTTGCCGGCGTGCGTTACGGCTTTAAATAAGCATTTGTAAAATAGCGTTTGTTAGATCGTCGCGCATGCTGCTGGATAGTCATCCGGCATTGCATGCGCGAATTCATGAGGAAGTCGGAATGTTTTTTTGGTTATGAGTGCCGGCACGCTGGGAATCGCAGGTGCCACTGCACTGCAGGGACGCACGCGCGCATGGACCATATTGTCGACGCTGACTTTGCTCGCATTGCTGAGTATCCTGATCGCTTGCGTGACTGGTTCGGTCGCGCTGTCGCTGCCGGATATCGCCGCTGCGGTGTATGAACTGGTGCATGGAACAACATCGACGATGGCGGCGACGCTGGTTGAATTGCGTCTGAGCCGCGCCTTGTCGGCATTTGTCACCGGCGCCACGCTCGCGCTGGCCGGCGTCATGATGCAAGCCTTGCTGCGCAATCCGTTGGCCGATCCGTATGTGCTTGGCGTATCGGGCGGGGCCGCCGTTGGTGCGCTGGCGGCGATGTTGCTGTGCACGCTGACCTGGATGATCGATGTGGCGGCGTTCGGCGGTGCGATAGCTGTGTCCGTCATGTTGTATCTGCTGGCGCGACGCGACTTGCGCGGCGCCGCCGGTGCTGACGGCAGTGCGCCGCTGCTGTTGCTGACCGGCGTGATACTGGCTTCGGGCTGCGGTGCGCTGGTGACCTTGATGCTGTCGGTGGCGCCGGATAACCGTTTGCGCGGCATGGTGTTCTGGTTGATAGGCGATCTGTCGGGCACGCAATTCCGCCTGCTGCCATGGATCGTGTTGGCTGGTGCATTGGCATTCTCGACCCGCGCAGCGCGTGCGATCAATGTGATTGCCTTGCATGCGGAAGCAGCGTCCACGCTGGGCATCAATGTAGGCAAGTTACGCAGTGGATTATTTTTATGTGCGGCATTGCTGACGGCGAGTGCAGTCAGCAATGCCGGCAGCATAGGTTTTGTCGGCTTGATCGTGCCACATGCCTGCCGTTTTGTTTTGGGGCCGGACCATCGCCTGCTGTTGCCTGCGGCGACGCTGGTAGGCGGCGCCTTTCTGGTGCTGGCCGATACGCTGGCGCGTAGCATCGTCGCGCCGCAGCAGTTACCGGTAGGCGTGATCACCGCGATGATAGGTGTGCCTGTGTTCCTGTTGCAGTTGCATCAGTTGAGGAAGCGCTGATGAAGACCGATGATTTGCAATTGCGCATAGCCGACCGCTTGCTGGTCGATGGCTTGAACTGGCAAGTCGGGCCGGGCGAATGCTGGTGCGTGATAGGCCGCAACGGTGCCGGCAAGAGTACCTTGTTGCGCACCCTGGTTGGTTTGCGTGAAGCCGACGGCGGCCGTGTGGAATTGCAGGGACGCGCCATCAGCGACTGGCCCCTGCAGGACCTGGCACGCGAGCGTGCATTCCTGCCGCAGGGCAGGAGCGATGCCTTCGGTTACCGCGTGATAGAAACCGTATTGACTGCACGTCATCCGTATCATGAGTCGGCGTACTGGGAATCGGATGCCGACCATGCGGCCGCACATGTCGCGTTGCAGATGATGGATGTCGATACGCTGGCCGAGCGCGATGTGCGTTCGCTCTCGGGTGGTGAGCGGCAACGGGTGGCGATCGCCGCCGTGCTGGCGCAGGACACGCCCTTGCTGTTGCTGGACGAGCCGACCAGCGCGCTCGATCTGGCGCATCAGGTGAGCGTGATGAATTTGCTGGCCCGGCTGTGCCGCGAACAGAAAAAATCGGTCGTCATGGTCAGCCATGATTTGAACCTGGCGCACAGCGTGGCCACCCACGCCTTGCTGTTGATGGGCGACGGCCGCTGGCATGCCGGCACCGTCGATGACGTGATGCAGGCGCCGCTGTTGAGTGCCTGCCTCGGCCATCCTATCGAAATCGTCAAGCACGGCAAACGGACTATTTATCTGGCAGTAGAGGAAGAACATGAGTGAAAATCTGGATGGCGCAGGCAAGAATGCCGATGGCCTTAACGAACGGCACAATGAGCGCATGGCGCGCAAGAAGGAAGTCGTCGACAAGAAAATTGAAAATGCGAAGCGCAATGCCGGCGTATTTCTGGTGACTTGTGGCAATGGCAAGGGCAAGAGTTCCAGCGCCTTTGGCATGGCTGCACGTGCGCTCGGCCACGGGATGAAAGTCGGCGTGGTGCAATTTATCAAGGGGGCGATTGTGACTGGCGAAGAAAATTTCTTCCGACGCTTTCCGGATGAAATCAGTTTCCATGTGATGGGCGAAGGCTATACATGGGAAACGCAAAATCGCGAACGCGATGTCGCCAATGCAGAAATCGCCTGGCAGCGCGCCAGGGAATTGCTGAGTGACCCGGCGGTAGGCCTGGTGGTGCTGGATGAGCTCAATATCGCATTGAAATACAAATACCTCGATGTGCAGCGCGTGATCGCCGATCTGCAGGCGCGTCCGCCCATGCAGCACGTGGTCGTGACCGGTCGCGGCGCGCCGCCTGAATTGATAGCCGCAGCCGATACCGTGACCGAGATGCAGCTCGTCAAGCATGCGTTTGCTGCAGGCATTGCGGCACAGCCGGGAGTTGAGTGGTGATGAAGTTATTTATTTCATGCATGCTGCGCTCGGTTGCATCCGGACGGGCGTCATGAGTAGCGCACGCATCGTTCTCATTTCCGCAATCGCGTCGGGCCAGGGCAAGACCACGGTCACCGCGGCGCTGGCGCGCAAGCTGTTGCGCCAGGGTTTGCGCGTGCGCGTCTTCAAGACCGGTCCCGATTATCTTGATCCGATGATCTTGCAGCGCGCCAGCGGCGCAGAAGTCTATGCGCTCGACCTGTGGATGGTCGGCCTCGATGAGTGCCGCAGATTGCTGGCGCAAGCCGCTGCGGAAGTCGATGTGATCCTGATTGAAGGCGTGATGGGTTTGTATGATGGCGATCCGTCGTCGGCCGATCTGGCGCGCGCATTCGGCGTGCCGGTAGTGGTGGTGCTGGATGCCGGGAAAATGGCGCAGACGGTCGGCGCCGTGGTGCTCGGTTTGCAGCAGTACGGCCCGGTGGATCTGGCCGGCGTGATTGTCAATCGCGTGGCCAGCACCTCGCATGCAAAAATGATCACGCAGGGTGTACGTGGCGTGCCGATACTGGCGACGCTGTCCAAGCAGCAGGCCGCGCTGCCGGAGCGTCATCTCGGGCTGGTGCAGCCGGACGAGATCGCCGAGATAGAACAAGTGCTGGATCAGCTGGCAGACCAGCTCGAACTTGATATGTCGGCCTGGGATGCGATTGCGCCGGTGGCGATGGATACTGCCCTTGCTGCAGCGGCCACGCCGCAACTGCTGGCAGGAAAAAACATCGCGATCGCGCGCGATGCGGCATTTGCATTTGTCTATCAAGCCAATCTGGAATGCCTGCGTGCAGCGGGCGCCAGCCTGCAATTCTTTTCACCGCTGAATGACGAAGCGGTTCCGGAAAATGCGGATGCCGTCTATATTCCCGGCGGCTATCCTGAGCTGCATTGTTCCACGCTGTCAGCGGCACAGCGCTGGCAGGATTCGATGCGCGCAGCGTATGAAAGCGACATGCCGATACTTGCCGAATGCGGCGGGATGATGGTGATGGCCGACAGCCTGACCGATGCGCAAGGAACCAAGTGGCCGATGGTCGGCCTGCTGCCGGGCGAAGTGAGCATGCAGGGCAAGCTGGCAGGACTCGGCATGCAGGCGCTGACCACTGCAGATGGCGAATTGCGCGGCCACGCCTTCCATTATTCTGTCTTGTCGACACCGGCCGAACCGGTGGCGCAGACTGTCAAGCGCTTGAATGGCGCGCACGGCGAAGCCGTGTACCGGCAGCGTGCGCTGACGGCGACGTATTTCCATGCCTACTTTTCATCCTGTCCGGCTGCGATGGCGCGTATTTTCCTGGCCGGTGAATTGTCATGACGCGCACCCTGGTGATAGGCGGTGCGCGCTCCGGCAAGAGTGCGCATGCTGAAACACTGGCGCTGGCATCGGGCCGGCAGCTGATCTATATCGCCACCGCGCAAGCCGGCGATGCGGAAATGCAGGCGCGCATCGCACACCATCGCGAGCGCCGCGATAGCCGCTGGACGACAGTGGAAGAAACGATGGCGCTGGGCGCCGCGATAGAAAAATACAGCCGGCCGGATACCCTGGTGCTGGTCGATTGCCTGACGATATGGCTATCCAATCTCTTGTTTGCGGAACGCACGGAATTTCCCGCCGTCGGCACCATCACGCCACCCGCCTGTTTCGATCAAGAGCGCGCAGCCTTGCTGCAGGCGCTCGAGCATGCAAAAGGTGAGCTGATACTGGTCACGAATGAAGTCGGGCAGGGCGTGATTCCGCAAGGCGCCGTATCGCGCTGGTTCGTCGATGAAGCAGGACGATTGAATCAGGCGGTGGCCGCGCGTTGCGAGCGTGCCGTGCTGGTCGTGGCCGGCCTGCCGCTGGTGTTGAAGGGCTGAGATGCTGACAGGTCTGTCATTTGCTGCAATCGCGATACTGGCGCTGACAGGCGTCGGTCTGGACATGCGCCTGGGTGAAGCGACGCGCTGGCATCCGCTGGTCGGTTTCGGCAATCTGGCGTCGCGTCTGGAGAAAAAACTCAACACCGGCGAGCGGCGCCTGGCACGCGGCAGCCTGGCCTGGGGGCTGGTCGTATTGCCTTTCGTGCTGCTGGCGTGGGGCCTGACTTTTTTGCTGGCGCAGTTCGATGCGCTCATCGCGATGGGCGTGCATGCGCTGTTGCTGTATTTCAGCCTGGGCTTGCGCAGCCTGCGCGACCATACGCAGCCGATAGCGCAGGCGCTGATCGATGGCGATATACCGCAAGCGCGGCTGTGGACTGCGCGCATCGTCAGCCGCGATACGACGCAACTGGAAGAATCCGAGCTGGCCAAGGCCGGCGTCGAATCGCTGCTGGAAAACGGTAACGATGCGGTATTCGGCACGCTGTTCTGGTTCGTCATTGCAGGCGGCCCTGGCGTTGTGCTGTTCCGTCTGGCGAACACGCTGGATGCGATGTGGGGTTACCGCACGCCGCGCTTCGATGACTTCGGTTGTGCGGCGGCGCGCATCGATGACGTGCTGAACTACATCCCGGCACGGCTGACCGCATTGTCGTATGCCTTGCTCGGCAATACGCGCCTCGCCTGGCAGTGCTGGCGTGCGCAGGCAGCGGCCTGGTCCAGTCCGAATGCGGGGCCGGTGATGTCGGCCGGCGCCGGCGCGCTGAACATTACGCTGGGCGGTGCCGCCATCTATGAAGGCGAAGTGGAACAGCGTCCGTCGCTGGGTGCAGGACCGCGCGCAACAGGCAAGGACATCGCACGCGCCTGGCGGCTGGTTGCATCGACGACTGTCCTGTGGCTGGCGCTGCTATGCATTGTGGGAGTGCTGGATGCTTGAACACGGCGGCAACCTCAATGATGCAGTCCGGCTGTATGCACGGCCGCGGGCAGACTGGCTGGATCTGTCTACCGGCATCAATCCGCAACCTTACCCGACTCCGGCAATAGCGCCTGATGCCTGGCATCGCCTGCCGGAACCGAGCACCGCATTGATCGAGGCTGCGCAAGGCTATTACGGTGCGCCGCACATGCTGCCGGTGGCCGGCACGCAGGCGGCGATACAAGGCTTGCCGCGCCTGCGTGCGCAAACACATGGACCAGCGCGGGTGCTGGTTTCCGCGCCTTCGTATGCAGAGCATGGCCATCAGTGGAAACAGGCTGGACATGCAGTGCGTGAGGTGGCATATGCGCAGCTGGAAGCCGAGATCGATGATTGCGATGTGATGGTGGTGTGCAATCCGAACAACCCTACCGGCGAAGTGATTGCCGCGGACATCCTGCTGCGCTGGTCTGCAAAGCTGGCAGCACGCGGCGGCTGGCTGATAGTCGATGAAGCGTTTGGCGATACCACGCCGGAACTGAGCGTGGCGGCAGCCAGCGCGCAATCCGGTTTGATCGTCTTGCGCTCGGTCGGCAAGTTTTTCGGGCTGGCCGGTCTGCGACTGGGTTTCGTTGCGGCGCATCCAGCCTTGCTGCAGCAGCTTGCAGACTGGCTGGGGCCGTGGGCAGTCAGCGGTCCGGCGCAACAGGCAGGCATTGCAGCATTATCGGATCGCAGATGGCAGCGTGCGATGCGGCAGCAGTTGCATGACAGCGGCGCGCGTTTGCAGCAATTGCTGGCAGCGCATGGCATTACAGCCAGCGGCACCGCACTGTACCAATACTGGCCAGAAGCATGCGCGACTGAGTTTGCAGCATACATGGCGCAACACGGAATCTGGATCAGGCTTTTTTCGCATGGCGTGCGCATCGGCCTGCCGCCGGATGAAAGCGGCTGGCAGCGACTGCAACAGGCGCTGCTTGCATGGACTATTTCACAGGAAATCGAATGAACTCTTTCTTCATGCCAGCCATCGTGCTGGGTGCGGCCTTGATTGCCGGATCGGCCACTGCTGCCATCAGTGTCAAGGACGATGGCGGCAATACGGTGACGCTGGCGCAACCGGCGCAGCGCATCATCTCGCTGGCGCCGCATGCGACCGAGCTGATTTTTGCTGCCGGCGGTGGCGAACGCATAGTCGGCACTGTCGGCTACAGCGATTATCCGGCGGCCGCGCTGCAGATTCCGCGCGTCGGCAGTCACCAGCAGATAGACGTGGAACGCATCATCGCGCTCAAACCTGATTTGCTGGTGGTTTGGCTGCATGGCAATTCTGAACGCCAGCTAGAGCACGTGCGCAAACTGGGCATCCCTTTCTTTTTCAGCGAACCCAAAAAGCTGGCTGACATTCCCGGCAGCGTAGAGCGACTCGGCATCCTGATGGGTACCGAACAGCAGGCCAACAAGACCGCTGCGGCAGAACGCAAGGAACTGGCGCGTCTGGCGGCGCAATACCGCAACCGGCCCACGGTGCGCATGTTTTACCAGGTGTGGGGCAAGCCGCTGTACACGCTCAACGGCGGCAACATCCTGAGCGATGTGATGCGCCTGTGCGGCGGTGAAAATGTATTTGCCCACTTGCCGGTTTCCGCGCCCACAGTGACGACGGAAGCGGTGCTGCTGGAAAACCCGGAAGTGATGATGACCGGCGACCGTCAGGCAGAAAAATCCGCTGGCCTTGAAATCTGGAAGTCATACAAAAACATGCTGGCCGTTAAAAACGACAATCTGTTTTCGGTGAATGCAGACCTGGTCAATCGTGCCGGGCCGCGCCTGATAGATGGTGCCGCCATGATGTGCGAAAAGCTGGAACTGGCGCGCAGCCGCCGTACTGCAAAAGCACTGGTTCAACCGTGAATTATGCAGCCGTGAAATTTCCTTTCCCTACATTGATGGTGCAAGGCACCACTTCGGATGCCGGCAAAACCACGCTGGTGGCGGCGCTGTGCCGCTTGCTGGCGCAGCAAGGTGTGAAAGTCGTGCCCTTCAAGCCGCAGAACATGGCCTTGAACAGCGCCGTCACAAGCGACGGTGGCGAGATCGGTCGCGCCCAGGCTTTGCAGGCAATCGCGGCCGGCCTGCAGCCGCACACCGACATGAATCCGATTTTGCTCAAGCCATCGAGCGACACCGGCGCGCAAGTCATCATTCACGGCAAGGCGCGCAGCGACATGAATGCACGCGATTATCATGCGTACAAGCCGCTTGCGATGCAGGCGGTGCTGGAGTCTTACCACAGGCTGGCGGCGCAATATGAAACAGTGCTGGTCGAAGGCGCCGGCAGTCCGGCTGAAGTGAATTTGCGCGCGCGTGATATCGCCAACATGGGCTTTGCCGAAGCTGTCGATTGTCCCGTCATTCTGGTGGCCGATATAGACCGGGGCGGCGTCTTCGCACACATCATAGGCACGCTGGCTTGCCTGTCCGAGAGCGAGCGCAAGCGCACGATAGGTTTTGTCATCAACCGTTTCCGCGGCGATATCAGCCTGCTGGAGCCGGGCGTGAAATGGCTGGAGCAGCAAACCGGCAAACCGGTGCTGGCAGTGCTGCCATACCTGCATGGCCTGTTCCTCGATGCCGAAGATGCAGTCGAACATACGCAGGCTGCACGCGGTGCCTTCCGCGTCGTGGTGCCGGTAACGCCGCGCATCAGCAACCATACCGACTTCGATGCCTTGCGCGCACATCCGGATGTCGACCTGCAATTGATAGGGCCGGGCCAGCCGATACCGCCGGCCGACCTGATCATCCTGCCCGGCAGCAAAAATACCCGCGGCGATCTGGAGTGGCTGATCGCCAACGGCTGGCGCGATGCCTTGCTCCACCATGCGCGCTATGGCGGCAAGATTATGGGCATTTGCGGCGGTTATCAAATGCTGGGCCTTGCCGTAGCCGATCCGCATGGCGTGGAAGGCGTGCCTGGCGTATCGCAAGGATTGGGTTTGCTGGATATTGCGACCGAACTGACGCAGGAAAAGCGCCTGGAGCAGGTCAGTGGGCAATGTGCATTTTCCGATGCCGGCGTCAGCGGCTATGAAATCCACATGGGTATTTCAGAAGGCAGCGCGCGCAGCCAGCCGGCATTCATCATCGCCGGCCGGCCGGAAGGTGCGCGTTCTGCCGATGATCAAGTACTCGGCACTTATCTGCATGGCTTGTTCGATACGCCGGCGGCTTGTTCAGCCCTGCTGCGCTGGACCGGCCTCGATAGCGATATATCTGTCGATACGGCGCGCCTGCGCGAGGAAAGCCTGGACAGGATAGCCGAGGCGGCACGTCCCTTGCTGGATGCGCTGTGCGCCTTGCCTGCGCGTCAGGATTGAGTCGATGGCCGGTTTGTCGCCGGAACATGCGCGCTTGATGCCGTCTTATTGTTTTGCCAAGGCGGCGTGATATTCTTGTTTTAAAATCAGCGCAAGGTTAGGGTACAGACTGATTTTCACGAGCAGCGCGCCTATAACAACGCTACAGGGAGAATTCCATGCCAGTCATCGTTATCGCCAATCCTAAGGGCGGCGTAGGGAAGAGTACGTTTGCCACCAATCTTGCCGGCTATTTTGCTGCGGAGGGACACAAGGTCATGCTGGGCGATGTCGATGTCCAGCAATCGTCGCGCTCCTGGCTGGCATTGCGCCCTGCATCCCTGCCGGCGATACAGGCGTGGGAAATCGAGGACGGTCATGTCGTCAAGCCGCCCAAGGGAACCACGCACATCGTGCTCGATACGCCAGCCGGTTTCAGCGGCAAGCGCTTCGACAAGGTAATGCAGATTGCCGACAAGGTGATCGTGCCCTTGCAGCCATCGATTTTCGATATTCTGGCAACGCAGGAGTTTCTGCAGAAGCTGAAGCAAGCCAAGGGAAAATTCGATCTCGGTGTGCTCGGCATGCGGGTCAATGGGCGCACGCGCGCAGCCGATCAACTGACGCAATATGTGCATGGACTCGGCATACCGGTACTGGGTTTTTTGCGCGATACGCAGAACTATGTCCAGCTCGCGGCAAATGGCGCGACGCTGTGGGATATTGCCCCTTCGCGCGTAGAAAAAGATCTCGAGCAATGGCAAGACTTGCTGAAGTGGGTCGAGAAAAAATGATTTCACCCGAATACGCGCAGCTATTGGCGCGTTATAACCGCTGGATGAACGACAAGGTTTATGCCGCCAGTGCACAGTTAAGCGATGCAGAGCGCAAGGCCGACCGCGGCGCGTTTTTCAAATCGATACATTCAACGCTGAATCATCTGGTGTGGGGTGATCAGATGTGGCTGGGCCGTTTTACCCGGGGCACTGCGCTGGAACGAGCCATGCCGAGCGTGCCGGCTGGCGTCGACATGTATCCGGATTGGGCGGCATTGCAGATGGCGCGCCAGGCACTGGATGCAGAACTGGATGCATGGGCCGGCAGTCTGGATGCAGCCTGGCTGGCACATGATTTCAGCTGGTACAGCGGCTTGAGCAAAGCCACGCGCAGCAAACCGGCATGGCTGCTGGTCACGCACATGTACAACCATCAGACGCATCATCGCGGCCAGGTGACAACCTTGCTGGCGCAGCAAAAGATCGATCTCGGCCCGACGGATTTAATGATGATGCCGCATCAAGAACCGTCATCATCTTCAGCGTAATTTGCCTGAACCCGTGCACTTCGCGCGCCACCATCTTTAACATTTCCGCCTTGCGCTGTCATCAAGCCGTAACGCTGCATCCGTACATTCGTGACTATTCCTCCTTGAGAAAGAGTCATCATGACTGTGCATGCGCTACCTGCTACGCAAGAATCGCAAAGGAAAGAGCAACGTTATATTTTTCGCCGTCGAGGCTTGATGACAACTGATGAGGCGACTCTGCAGATTCGTACTGTCGATGTATCGATGCAAAGTC
>NZ_JAUSME010000105.1 GCF_030645555.1 Herminiimonas sp. | reverse complement strand
GCAAATTCGCCAACGGCCTCAAATCGCTGAGCATCACCAAAGGCGACCGCGTCATCATTTACATGCCAATGTCTATCGACGGCATCGCCGCGATGCAGGCGTGTGCACGCATAGGCGCCACCCATTCGGGGGTGTTTGGCGGCTTTTCCGCCAAGTCGCTGCACGAACGCATCATCGATGCCGGCGCAGTGGCTGTATTGACGGCCGACTATCAGGTGCGCGGCGGCAAGGAGCTGCCGCTCAAATCCATCGTCGATGAAGCGCTGGCACTGGGCGGCTGCGACACGATACGCAATGTCGTCGTCTACCGTCGCACTGGCGCAGCGGTCAACTTTGTCGAGCGCCGCGATGTCTGGCTGCACGACCTGGTAGAGCAGCAAACCAGCGATTGCGCACCGGTGCCGGTTGGCGCCGAGCATCCATTGTTCATCCTTTACACGTCCGGCTCGACCGGCCAGCCGAAAGGCGTGCAGCATTCATCCGGCGGCTTCCTGCTGTGGGCCATGCTGACGATGAAATGGACTTTCGACATCAAGCCCGACGATGTCTACTGGTGCACCGCCGACATCGGCTGGATCACCGGCCACACTTATGTGACTTACGGCCCACTGGCTGTTGGCGCCACGCAGGTCGTGTTTGAAGGTGTGCCGACTTATCCGAACGCAGGCCGCTTCTGGGACATGGTGCAAAAGCATAAGGTCTCGATCTTCTACACCGCACCGACCGCGATCCGTTCGCTGATCAAGGCGGCCGATGCCGATCACGCCATACATCCCGACCGATATGATCTCTCCAGCCTGCGCCTGCTCGGCTCGGTTGGCGAACCTATCAATCCGGAAGCATGGATGTGGTACTACAAACACATAGGCGGCGAGCGCTGCCCGATAGTCGATACCTTCTGGCAGACGGAAACCGGCGGTCACGTCATTTCACCGATGCCGGGCGCCACGCCTATGGTGCCGGGTTCCTGCACGTTGCCGCTGCCAGGCATAGCCGCAGCAGTGGTTGATGAAGCCGGTCATGATCTGCCCAACGGCAAAGGCGGCCTGCTGGTCATCAAGCGTCCATGGCCATCGATGATCCGCAATATCTGGAACGACCCGGAACGCTTTCATAAAAGCTATTTCCCGCATGAGCTGGGCGGCACCACCTATCTGGCAGGCGATGGCGCCATCCGCAATGAAGAAACCGGTTACTTCACCATCACCGGCCGCATCGACGATGTGCTGAACATCTCCGGTCACCGCATGGGCACGATGGAGATTGAATCGGCCCTGGTTGCCCATCCTATGGTTGCCGAAGCGGCAGTAGTCGGCAAGCCGGATGAAACCACAGGCGAATCGATCTGCGCCTTCGTTGTATTGAAGTGCGTGCGTCCAACCGGCGATGAAGCCAAGCAGATCGCCAAGGAATTGCGCGACTGGGTCGCCAAGGAAATCGGCCCCATCGCCAAGCCGAGGGAAATTCGTTTTGGCGACAATTTGCCCAAGACCCGCTCCGGCAAGATCATGCGCCGCCTGCTGCGGGTGCTCGCCAAGGATGAATTGATTACGCAAGATATCTCGACGCTGGAAAATCCGGCGATCCTGGAGCAGTTGAAGCAGGCACAATAAAATCTATTGGCCTCGGTTCAATAGAAACGCCGTCGCAGTTACAAGCTGCGACGGTTTTTTTATGCTTGCCCGGATGGCGCAGCGCAGGAAAACCGGCCTTTGCCGGGAAAATTTTGCTATAATCGGCGGCTTCGCTAAAAACGAAGATCCAATTCAGGAGAGATGGATGAGTGGTTTAAGTCGCACGCCTGGAAAGCGTGTGTAGGTTCATAGCCTACCGGGGGTTCGAATCCCCCTCTCTCCGCCAAAATACAAATGCCCGCGCAAGCGGGCATTTTTGTTTTGAAGGAGAGAAGCAAGCCGCCTGCGCGGCTTGCGCGGGGGATACGAAGGGAATCGCCTGCAAGCGATTCCGCGGCCTGCAGCATGTAGGCGAATCCCTCTTTCTCCGCGAGAATAGTAAAAGAGTTTTGAATTAACAAGTTAACGATCCAAAATCGCATCAAACCACACACATTTACCGCACACGTAGCGATGAAAAAACATCCAGCGATGCCATGTTTTCTCCTAATGTGGTTTAAATTTTTCTATTTCTAAAATTAGAAAAGACAGATTGTCTGGATGCGTCCATAGTTTCAAAATGGAATCCAGTCTGTAGATGACTCCACTTTATTGTCCACGGTGATATGACATTGAACGAACTTAGGATCGTAAGGGTTTTCGTCGTCTGGCAGTTCCAATTCTGACCACGGGATTGTCAGTTGAATCGGCACTAGATCTGGGCTACTTGTAACGGTCACTGTTCCACCGAGCGCTACCAATCCGTAAGGATCGGAATATTGTTCATTACGATCTTTCAGGTACTTGCCTTTCTCACTTGCGAAGAGGCATAAGATGCCACCTTTTCTTCCCGTCATAAAAGCGAAATCCGCACGTCCCACGATACCCACAGTCGCCCTGTTCTTGCTATCAACGCCACGGGCTATTGCAATGGTGT
>NZ_JAUSME010000089.1 GCF_030645555.1 Herminiimonas sp. | reverse complement strand
AAGAAAAACGCGATCATGATGATCGATTTTGCGCTGGAGGCGCAGCGCAAGGAAGGCATGACGCCGGCGCAGGCGATACGCACTGCGTGCATCCTGCGCTTCCGCCCCATCATGATGACGACGATGGCGGCGGCAGTCGGTGCGTTGCCGATTGCACTCGGCCTCGGTGCCGGTGCCGAATTGCGTCAGCCGCTGGGCCTGGCCGTGGTTGGCGGCTTGATGCTGTCGCAGGTCATCACGCTCTTCATCACGCCGGTGATTTACCTGTTCTTCGACCGCTTCAGCGGTTCGGGGCCCTTGCAGATTACGCCGGAACAGGAACTGGCCAGCCGCTGATTTTTCCATTGATGCAGGCCGCGCAAGCCGGGAAAGCATGAACACTGTAAATCCGGCGCCGTCGTCAGGTAAAATGCGGTTTGCCCTTATTCCAGAACGGCCTTATGTCTTATCAAGTTCTTGCCCGTAAATATCGTCCGAAAAGCTTCGACACGCTGGTCGGGCAAGAGCACGTCGTGCGCGCCTTGACGCATGCGCTGGATAATAAGCGCTTGCATCACGCCTACCTGTTCACCGGCACGCGCGGCGTCGGCAAGACCACGCTGTCGCGGATACTGGCGAAATCATTCAATTGCATAGGTCCGGATGGCACTGGCGACATCACAGCTACGCCGTGCGGCGTCTGCGATGCCTGCGTGGCGATCGATGCCGGCCGCTTTGTCGACTATATCGAGATGGATGCGGCGTCCAACCGTGGCGTCGATGAAATGGCGCAGTTGCTGGAGCAGGCTGTGTATGCGCCGTCGAATGCGCGCTTCAAGGTCTACATGATCGATGAGGTGCACATGCTCACCAACCATGCATTCAACTCGATGTTGAAGACGCTGGAAGAACCACCTGAACACGTCAAATTTATACTGGCAACCACCGACCCGCAAAAAATCCCCGTCACCGTTTTATCGCGTTGCCTGCAATTCAATTTGAAGCAAATGCCGCCCGGCCATATCGTCACGCATCTGGACGACATCCTCGGGCAGGAACAAATCGAATTCGAAACACCGGCGCTGCGCTTGCTGGCGCAGGGTGCGCATGGCTCGATGCGCGATGCCTTGTCGCTGACCGATCAGGCAATCGCCTATGCAGCCGGCAAGGTCACGCTGGAAGCAGTGCAGGGCATGCTGGGTGCGCTCGATCAATCCTTCCTGATCCGCCTGCTCGATGCGCTGGCGCAAAAAGATGGCGCCGGTTTGCTCGCAGTCGCCGACGAGATGGCAACGCGCAGCCTGTCGTACAACGCGGCGCTGCAGGACCTGGGTTCGCTCTTGCACAGGATTGCGCTGGCGCAAACCGTCCCCGCTGCGCTGCCGGATGATTTGCCGGAGCGCGAGGATGTGTTGCGTCTGGCCAGCCTGTTCGATGCTGAAGAAATACAGCTTTTTTATCAAATCGCCGTGCATGGCCGCAATGAACTGGGCCTGGCGCCGGATGAGTACGCCGGTTTTTCGATGACCTTGTTGCGCATGCTGGCCTTCCGTCCAGGCTCGGGCCCGGCAGAAGTGAAACCGGCAGCCGGCATGCAGGTGTCGCCTGTCGCTCGACCAGCTGCAGCTGCAGCCTCATCTGCGCCGGCGCCTGTTGCGCGCCTGAGCGCGGCACCGCAGGCAGTCACGACCAGTGCGCCCGTGAGCCGCACCATGAGTCCGGCGCGCGCGGCGCTGGAAGCCGCCCGTTCCGGGGTGAAAGTGCCGCCGCCTCCCGCTGCCGCAGCACCTGCTGCCCGCGCTCCGGCGCCAGCGGAAAAATCGCCGGCTATCGATATGCCGCCGGCACCGCCGTGGGATGACGAAATGCCAGCCGAGCGCAGCAGCGCCCATGACGCGTTTTCCAGTCCGACGGCTCAAAAAAAAACTGAACCGTCTTCTGCGTCTGCAGTAGCACCTGCTGCATCAGCTTTTTCATCATCTGCGCCGCAAGCTGCGGTTGCATCCCGTCCCTTCACGCTGCATCCGGTAACCGGCCTGGAATGGGATGGCAACTGGCCTTTGCTGGCGGCAATCTTGCCGGTACGCGGCGTGGTGCAGCAGTTGGCGCAGCAGAGCGAACTGCTCAAATGCGGGCCGGCAGCAGATAGCGATCAAATTCAATTCGATTTGCAGGTTGCGGTAGAAACCCTGCGCACTGCCGCCAGCGTTGAAAAACTGACGCTGGCCTTGTCCGAACATTTCGGCCAGTCAGTGCGCGTGCAGACCAGGCTGGGCGCGGTCGAACATACCGCCAATGCAGCGGCGCTGGCCGATCGTGCCGAGCGTCAGCGCGATGCAGAACAAGCGATACAGGAAGACCCTTTCGTGCAAAAACTGATGCGCGAGTTTGGTGCAAGCATCGTGCCGGGATCAGTCAAGCCGATCTGATCCACGGCAATCATCCCATCATTTAATTCGACTTATATACAGGAGCAACATCATGATGAAAAACCAGTTGGCAGGCTTGATGAAGCAGGCGCAAGCGATGCAAGACAACATGAAAAAAATGCAGGAACAACTTGCCGCGATTGAGGTCGAAGGTCAATCGGGCGCAGGTTTGGTCAAGATCGTGATGTCGTGCAAGAACGATGTCAAACGTGTCTCTATCGATCCGTCGCTGCTGGCAGAGGACAAGGACATGCTGGAAGACCTGGTTGCTGCGGCATTCAACGATGCAGTGCGCAAGGCAGAAGCAACATCACAGGACAAAATGGCTGGCGTGACCGCCGGCATGCCTATGCCACCCGGCTTCAAAATGCCATTTTGATGTCCTTGCATCCCATCGTTTGTCGCAGCATGAAGTGAAAGCCGCCGTTTGAAATCGCCTTCCAGCCTTGAATTCCTGACAGAAGCATTGCGTCGCTTGCCCGGCGTCGGGCCGAAGTCGGCGCAACGCATGGCCTACCATCTGATGCAGCACGACAGGGATGGTGCCGCGATGCTGGGCCGCGCCTTGTCGCAAGCAGTAGACCGCGTGCAGCATTGCGCGATGTGTAATACATTTACCGAGCATACTGTGTGTGAAACCTGCCTTGATGCAGAGCGTAACCCGGCATTGCTGTGCGTGGTGGAGACGCCGGGTGACCAGTTGATGATAGAGCAGACGCTGACATTCAAGGGTTTGTATTTTGTGTTGATGGGACGCTTGTCGCCGCTTGATGGGATAGGGCCCAAGGATATCCATCTGGAAAAACTGATTAGCCGTGCCACTGATGGAATTGTTGAGGAAGTCGTACTCGCAACCAATTTCACGAACGAGGGCGAAGCCACGGCACATTACATCAGCGAAACCTTGAAGGCGCGCGGCCTGAAGGTCAGCCGCCTGGCACGCGGTGTGCCGGTTGGCGGCGAGTTGGAATACGTGGATGCCGGCACGATAGCGCGCGCCATGCTGGACCGGCGCACGACCTAGCCTGCGATTTTGTCGGTAGCCTGTTCCGGCAGCATCGGTGCAGGGCTTGATGTTTCATCTTTGATAAAGGTGATCCGCAATGTTTACTCACTCTCTGGAAAACCAGGGGTGGCTGCGTGCAAAATGGCAGTCGCTGGCGACATCTGTTGCTGCCGATCGCGCCGCAGCTGATGCTGTATGGGATGAATTGATCCGGCATTATTCCGAGCCACAGCGTGTCTATCACAACCTGTCGCACATCATGCTCATGCTGCGTTATGCAGACAAGCATCGCTGTCAGATCAATAATCCGGAAACAGTGCAGTTCGCTATCTGGTTTCACGATGTGATCTACGATACGCATCTGAAGGACAATGAAAGACGCAGCGCAAAATGGGCGAGTCGTGCAATGCTGGCGATGCAAGTCGACGAACATCATGTGCGGCCGGTTGTGGAATGCATAGAGGCGACGGAAAGGCATGAGTTGCCATTGCAGCATGCTCCCGATCTGTCTCTATTCCTCGACATGGATCTGGCGATTCTCGGCGCGAAGGAAAATATCTACCGTGAATACAGCGAACTCATACGTACAGAATATGCCTGGCTGCCGATTGCGCACTACCGTCTAGGTCGCGGCAAATTCCTGCAACGCTTCCTGGCCCGGCCGGCGCTTTTTTTTACTGCGACCATAGGCGCTGATTTCGAACACCAGGCCAGAATCAATCTCGAAACAGAATTGCGCGAACTCTCACATATTAAAACTGCATGAAAAAAACAGCATCGTCCGGCCCGCTGGCCGGTATCAAGGTTCTTGAACTCGGTACATTGATCGCAGGCCCATTCTGCTCGCGCATGCTGGCAGAATTTGGCGCCGATGTGGTCAAGATAGAGTCGCCGGATGGCGGCGATCCAATACGGCAATGGCGCGTATTGAAGGATGGCACCTCGCTGTGGTGGTCGGTACAGGCACGCAACAAGAAAAGCCTGACACTGAATTTGAAAGATCCACGTGGCCAGAAGATAGCCAGACAACTGGCGCTGGAAGCCGACATCATCATCGAGAATTATCGCCCTGGCGTGCTGGAAAAATGGTCGCTAGGTTATGAACAGTTGAAGGCCGAAAATCCTGCCACCATCATGGTGCGCCTGTCCGGCTTCGGCCAGACCGGACCCTTGAAGGATCAGCCGGGATTTGGCGCGATAGGCGAATCGATGGGCGGCATGCGTTATGTCTCCGGTTTCCCTGATAGACCGCCGCTGCGGATAGGCATTTCGATAGGCGATTCCGTCGCCGCCTTGCATGGCGTGATCGGCGCGATGATGGCGCTGCGCCATCGCGATGCCACCGGCGGACGCTGGAACGGCAAGTCCGGCGATGAAATGCTTGCAGGGCAGGGCCAGATGATAGACGTGGCCTTGTATGAAGCGGTCTTCAACATGATGGAATCGCTGGTGCCGGAATACGATTACGCCGGCGTCGTGCGCGAACGCACAGGCGGTGCCTTGCCCGGCATCGTGCCGTCGAATACCTATACAACCGGCGATGGCGAAAACATCGTGATTGCCGGCAACGGCGATGCGATATTCAAGCGCCTGATGCTGGCGATGGGGCGCGACGACCTTGCCGGCGATGCACAACTCGCACGCAACGATGGCCGCGTGCCGCGCACCGCAGAGATAGATGCAGCGATACAGGCCTGGTGCACGACGCAAACGATAGACAGTGCGCTGGCGATATTGCAGGCGGCCGATGTGCCGGTCGGCAAAATCTATTCAGTGCGCGACATGATGACGGACCCGCAATTTCTCGCGCGCCGCATGTTCGAGCAGCATGCATTTCCAGACGGCACGCCGATCAAGCTGCCGGCGATCACGCCAAAATTATCCGAAACGCCGGGCGAAACAAAATGGCTGGGGCCGACCCTGGGCGAACATACAGACGAGGTATTGAAAACGCTGGGTTATGATGAGACCGGTATTGCAGAATTGAGACGTGACGGCGTGGTGTGAGCAACGCTGCAGGCGTGATAAAAATACGCGATGAAAAACAGGGGGATGAAATGAACAGGAATTTCTGGAAGCAGTTTGCGCTGGCGCTGGGGCTTTTTTTGCTCGGTTACTGGACGTTTAACGGCTTGATTTTCAAATAGCGTTTGCTCTGATTTCGCGCTCAAATGATGGCACGCCTTGCATGCTTCACCTTGGTGCTGATGGCGCCAGCCGGCATCATTTTTCGATGCAGAAAAACCCGATTTCGTAATTGGCATGTACGCCATTCTGCAACTGCCGCAATACCGGCCGCAGATTGATAGGCTGATAGCCTGGTCGCGGCTGGTCGGCACCTATGATGCGCAGGCTGTCGGCGAACAGCAAGCCGTTAGCATGCTGTTCCGTCAATGATATCCGCTGCGCATGGATGCGCGATGCACCCATTTCCCTGCAAGCTTGCAATAGCGTGTCGTAATCCGGACAGGTGCGCAGGCCAGGCAGCAAGCCCAGCTGCGCATGCGCGGCACGCCACTCCAAAAATGAACCGTCCAGCATCAGGCTGAAAGCCAGCACGCGGCTTTGTGCCAGGTGATGCCGCAGTACCGGCAACAGCGGATCGAACCATTGAAAACACATCGCCGATACGATCCAGTCCGGCACCGGATCGAAGCAGGCGGCGCGGCCATCGCATACTTGATACTGAATATTGGACGTCGCACCCAGAGTGTTGCGGCAATATTCGAGCATGGCCGGCGCCAGATCCGTGGCCAGCAATGCTGCATCGGGGTAGCGCGCATGCAAGAGCCGGGTCAGCAATCCTGTACCGCAACCGATTTCAGCTATCCGTGCCGGCGTGCCCAGATGCAGATCCGCGAGCCAGGCATCGAACAGGCTGGCCGCCTGCTTCTGGATATGCGCCGCCTGCTCGTAATGCTGCGCCGCGGCCGAAAAGCGACGGGCTACCGGTGCCGTGTGCATCTCAGGCAACTCAGTCAATTCATGCGGGCTAGGCACAGACCGTCTCCACATAGTCGGTGATGGCAGCCATGCACAGCGCGGGTTCGCGCAGCAACTGCATGTGATCGCCGGAAAATTCTTGAATGATACATCCGGCCTGCGCAAAGCAGGCATGGGCAAGCGCTGGCGGCACAATCAAATCATCGTGGCATGACAAGGCGAGTGTCTGGCATGCAGGTAAAGCCAGGTCCAGATCGCGCAGTTGGGTCAGGTGCGCTGCAAGCAGCGGCACATCCAGTTGTTGCGGTAGCTGCATGGCGCTGCCGCAGCGCAGGTAAAAATCCTGCACCGTGGCTTGCGGATCATCTGCAAGGCGGGCCAGCATCGCATCGACCAGGCGTGCCGGCGTACCTTCCGGCTGGCCGGGGCGGCGGCAATAGCGGGTGAAGCCATTGATAGCAATCGCTGCTTTCCAGGACACCGGCTGCTGGATCAGATAGGCGTAACCATATGAATGGCCGATGGCTATCCATTCCACATCGTTCCTCAGTTGCGGTGTATGCGGCGCAGTGCCAAAGCCCAGATCGAAGCAGGCCAGCGCAGCATCGGGGAAGCGCTGCGCCAACAGCGCGGCCAGCGACTCCAGCGTGTTGCGATCAAAGGCCCAGCCATGGCAAAGTGCAAATCCTATCATCGCTGTGCCCGGTTTTTCCATGCCGCCAATGCATCGACCAACGCATTGATCTGCGTCTCGCCATGCGTGACGCTCAAGGCTATCCGTATCCGTGCAGTATGCGGCGGCACGGTAGGCGGGCGTATCGCCGAGCTCACGATGCCATGTTCCAGCAGCCATGCCTTCAAATCCAGCGCGGCCGCTTCGGTGCCGACTATCAGCGGCACGATATGCGTGCTCGAGTTGCCGGTATCGAAGCCGAGCGCATGCACGCGCTCGCGCAAGCTCTGTGCGGTTTGCATCAGGCGCGCGCGTTCCGCATCCATCTGCGGCAGGCGTTCCCATCCAGCTTGTACTGCGCCTATCACGGCAGGTGACAGCGCAGTCGAATAGATGAAGCCGGTGCAGCGGTTGACCAGATAGTCGCGTACGGCAGTGCTGCAGGCGATATAGGCACCGGACGCTCCCAGCGCCTTGCTGAAGGTCCCCATCGCCACGCCGCGTGATTGCTTGTCATGTTGCATGTGGCCGGATGTCAAACCATAGCCATGTGTTCCCATCACGCCGGTAGCATGGGCTTCATCCAGATAAAGAAAGACATCGAATTCGTCAGCCAGCGCGGCCATTGCTGCCATGTCGATCGCATCGCCATCCATGCCGAATACCGTTTCGGCGACGATGAATTTGGGGCGCTCTTCATGTTGATGCGCTTCCAGCAATTCACGCAAATGGGCAAGGTCGTTATGCCGGTAGCGAATCTGGTGCACATTCATCAACTGGCATGCGTGGTGCAGGCTGGCGTGATTGAGACGATCGGAAAATACCAGCGGTTGCGCATCCAGCACCTTCGCATCCAGCAGCGCGGCCAGTGCACTCGAATTGGCTTGATAGCCGGAATTGAATATCAGCGCAGCTTCCGTTCCCTTGGCGCGGGCGATTGCGGCTTCCAGTTCTACATGCAGCGGCAGGTTGCCCGACAGCAGGCGCGACCCGGTTGCGCCTACGCCATAGCGCAGCGCGGCGACATGGCTTGCTGCAATCAGCTCGGGAGCCGCAGCGAGGCCGAGATAATCGTTATGCGAAAAATCGGCCACAATTTGCCGTCCCGGCATAGCCTCGGCAGCCAGCGTGAGCCGGCGCCGGCGCCCGACTGTTTCCAGGCTGGCGCAATAAGCGGTAAAACGGGATTCGAATGAAGCCATGCAGTGTGGGATAAGAACTTAAAAATACCGGATTCGACGATGTTCCCGGCCGCAACGATGTATGCATTAAGCAGGAACACTAAAACAGCAGCATTAAAACAGAATTATAAGGCGTGACATCATTTAATTCCCGCTGGCCGGACCAAGAAGACAGAAGGCCTTGCGCCTCCCGCCATGTTGTCACTTCAATGCTTCAATCAACTGGTCCAGCTTGACTGCATCGGCACAAAACGCGCGTATGCCTTCAGCCAGTTTTTCCGTCGCCATTGCATCGTCATTGAGCATGCCGCGGAAAGTCTTTTCATCCAGCGTCAGTTTTTCCATATCGGCATTCTGCGCTTCTGCAGGAAGCAGCTTGCGCGTCAGTGGCGCATCCGACTCGGCCAGTTTCTGCAACAGTTCCGGACTGATCGTCAGCAGGTCGCAGCCTGCCAGTTCCGTGATTTGCGACGTGTTGCGGAAGCTCGCGCCCATCACTTCTGTCTGGTAGCCGAACTTGCGATAGTAGGTGTAGATGCGCTTGACCGATTGCACGCCCGGATCGTCGGCGCCGCTGTAATCGATGCCGGTGGATTTCTTGTACCAGTCGTAGATGCGGCCGACGAAAGGCGAGATCAGTTGCACCCTGGCGTCGGCGCAGGCGATCGCCTGTGGCAGTGAAAACAGCAGTGTCAGGTTGCAGCGTATGCCTTCCTTTTCCAGCACTTCTGCTGCGCGTATGCCTTCCCAGGTCGAGGCGATCTTGATCAACACGCGTTCGCGCGCAATGCCGGCCGCTTCATACAGCTTGATCAGCGTGCGGCCCTTGGCGATCGAGCCTGCGGTGTCGAAGGACAGGCGGGCATCGGTTTCGGTCGAGACGCGGCCCGGGATGACCTTGAGGATTTCCAGGCCGAAGGCGACCAGCAGGTGATCGACGATTTCAGCTGTGCTTTTACCGGCGTGCTCACGCGCAACCCTTTCCATGATCGGGCGGTATTCATCTTTTTGCACGGCTTTCAGGATCAGCGAAGGATTGGTCGTTGCATCCTGCGGAGCAAATGCCTTGATCGACTGGAAATCGCCGGTGTCGGCAACGATGGTGGTGTATTGCTTGAGTTGTTCGAGTTGGTTCATGGCGAGGCAGTGAGCTTTAAAGGGTGGGTGATATCAATGTTGTATTGTACGTAAAATGAGCGGGAGTCTGCAGTGATCAATGATCTCTGGCAAAAATATGGCAATCAGCGCAGGAAGGAATCGAATTGCTTTTCTATCTTTTGCAGCGCTTTTTGCGCATTGATCATTTTCTTGCGGCGCTCCGGCCCGAGGCGCAATGCCAGGCCGA
>NZ_JAUSME010000086.1 GCF_030645555.1 Herminiimonas sp. | reverse complement strand
ACTTTGCGCACGCGTGAAATACGGCGTTCTGCATTCGTGAAGGTGCCGTCTTTTTCCAGGAACGATGAGCCCGGCAGGAACACATGCGCGTATTTGGCGGTTTCATTGAGAAAGATGTCTTGCACGATGATGCATTCCATCGCTTCCATGGCTGCGGTCACATGCTGCGTATTCGGATCGGACTGGACGATGTCTTCACCTTCGCAATACAGGCCCATGAAGGTGCCATCCATCGCCGCATCGAACATGTTAGGAATGCGCAGGCCCGGTTCCGGATCCAGTGTGCAATTCCACACCGCTTCAAATTCAGCGCGTGCGACGGAATCGGAAACGTGACGATAGCCTGGCAGTTCGTGCGGGAATGAACCCATGTCGCACGAACCCTGCACATTATTTTGACCGCGCAAAGGATTCACGCCCACGCCTTCGCGACCGATGTTGCCGGTTGCCATAGCCAGATTGGCGATGCCGATCACCATCGTCGAACCCTGTGCGTGTTCCGTCACGCCGAGGCCGTAATAGATCGCCGAGTTTTTGCCGCCTGCAAACAGGCGTGCTGCAGCGCGTATATCTGCCGCCGGCACGCCGCTGACCAGTTCCACTGCTTCGGGAGAATTTTCCGGCAGTGCAACGAATTCCTGCCATTCGTCGAATGAATCCACATCGCAACGTGCCGCAATGAAGTCGGGCTTGTGCAGTTTTTCAGTGATGATCACATGCGCCAGCGCATTGATGATCGCCACGTTGCTGCCGGGTTTCAGCTTCAGGTGGTAATCGGCTTGCACGTGTGGCGATTTGACCATCTCGGTGGTGCGTGGATCGACAACGATCAGTTTTGCACCCTGACGCAAACGGCGTTTCATCTGCGAGGCAAATACCGGGTGACCGGAGGCCGGGTTGGCGCCTATGATCAGGATCACATCCGATTTCATCACGGACGCGAAGGTTTGCGTACCGGCGGATTCACCCATCGTTACCTTCAAGCCGTAACCGGTAGGCGAATGGCAGACGCGTGCGCAGGTGTCGACGTTATTGTTGCCGAAGGCAGCGCGCACCAGTTTTTGCACCAGGTAGCCTTCTTCATTCGTGCAACGCGAGGAAACCAGGCCGCCAACCGAATTCTTGCCGTATTTACCCTGGATGCGCTTGATTTCCGACGCCGCGTAATTGATCGCCTCTTCCCACGAAACTTCTTTCCATGGATCGGTGATCCTGCTGCGTATCATCGGCTTGAGCATGCGGTCTTTATGCGTTGCATAGCCCCATGCGAAACGGCCCTTGACGCAGGCGTGGCCCTGGTTGGCTTTGCCATCCGGGTTAGGCACCATGCGGACCACTTCATTGCCCTTCATTTCAGCCTTGAACGAACAGCCGACGCCGCAGTAGGCGCAGGTGGTGACCTTGCTGTGTTCTGCCTGGCCCATCATGATGACGGTTTTTTCAGTCAGCGTAGCGGTTGGGCAGGCATCCACACAGGCGCCGCAGGAAACGCATTCCGACGCCAGGAAGTCTTCATTCTGGCTAGGCGACACGCGCGAGGCAAAGCCGCGGCCGTCTATCGTCAGTGCGAAGGTGCCTTGTGTTTCTTCACAGGCGCGCACGCAACGGTTGCAGACGATGCATTTCGATGAATCAAAGGTGAAGTATGGATTGGATTCATCCTTGCCCAGCTTCAGATGATTTTCACCGTCGTAGCCGTAACGCACATCGCGCAAGCCGACCACGCCAGCCATGTCCTGCAATTCGCAGTTGCCGTTGGCCGGGCAAGTCAGGCAGTCGAGCGGATGATCCGAGATGTACAGTTCCATCACGCCGCGGCGGATGTCTGCCAGTTTCGGCGTCTGGGTCTTGATCTTCATGCCGGCTTCGGCTGGCGTCGTGCACGATGCAGGATAGCCGCGACGGCCTTCGATCTCTACCAGGCACAGACGGCAAGAGCCGAATGCTTCCAGGCTGTCGGTGGCGCACAGCTTGGGCACATTGATGCCAACTTCTGCTGCGGCACGCATGACGGAGGTGCCTTGCGGCACGGTGACGGATACGCCGTCGATTTCCAGGGTGAGCAGATTTTCGGAGGCGCTTTTCGGCGTGCCGTAATCGATACTGTTTAATATGTTCATGTTGAGCTCCAGTCTTTCAGCTTAAGCAGCGGTTGCGAGTTTTTGATCGCCAAAATCTTCCGGGAAGTGATTCAGGGCCGACAACACAGGGAACGGTGTCATGTTGCCCATCGCGCACAGCGATCCGGTGACCATCACGTCGCACAGGTCGCGCAGCAAATGTATCTGTTGCGGCCGGTTCTGGTTGGCGATGATCTTGTCCATGACTTCGACGCCGCGCGTCGAGCCGATACGGCATGGCGTGCATTTGCCGCACGATTCCACGGCGCAGAAATGCATCGCGTAACGTGCCTGTTTCGCCATGTCGACCGTGTCGTCGAAGGCCACCAGGCCGCCGTGACCGACGGTCGAGGCAACGGCAGCAAACGCTTCGTAATCGAAGGGGGTGTCGAACAGGGATTCCGGCATGTAGGCGCCGAGCGGGCCGCCAACCTGTACCGCACGGATAGGACGACCCGATTCCGAGCCGCCGCCAAAGTCATACAGCAATTCGCGCAGCGTGACGCCGAAGGCTTTTTCTACCAGGCCGCCAAACTTCAAATTGCCAGCCAGTTGCATAGGCAGCGTGCCGCGCGAACGGCCCATGCCGAAGTCTTTGTAGAAAGTCGCGCCACGCGCCAGGATCAGCGGTACCGCAGACAGCGAGATGACGTTGTTGATGACCGTCGGTTTGCCGAACAAGCCTTGCAGTGCAGGCAGTGGCGGTTTGGCGCGCACGATGCCGCGTTTGCCTTCTATGCTTTCCAGCATCGCGGTTTCTTCGCCGCAAACATAAGCGCCGGCCGCCTTGCGTACTTGCAGGTTGAAGGTGCGACCCGAGCCGAGTATGTTTGCGCCCAGATAGCCGGCCGCGTTGGCGGCAACGATGGCTTCATTCAAGGCCGCGATCGCGTGCGGATATTCGGAGCGCACATAGATATAACCCTCGGTCGCCTTGACGGCTAGGCCGGCGATGGTCATGCCTTCGATCAGCATGTAGGGATCATCTTCCATCACCATGCGATCAGAGAAGGTACCGGAGTCGCCTTCATCGGCGTTGCAGGCGATGTACTTTTGATCGGCTTCAGCGCCCAGCACGGTTTTCCACTTGATGCCGGTAGGGAAAGCCGCGCCGCCGCGACCACGCAGGCCGGAATCGGTGACTTCCTGGACAATCGCGGCCGGTTCCATGGCGATGGCTTTTTTCAAACCGACATAACCGTCATGCGCCAGATAGTCATCCAGCGACACCGGGTCGGTGACGCCTACGCGCACGAATTGCAGGCGCTCCTGTTTTTTCAGGTAAGGGA
>NZ_JAUSME010000084.1 GCF_030645555.1 Herminiimonas sp. | reverse complement strand
ATATAGTTGTAGCCGGAACCGTTGAAACACTTGACCAGCAAGGCCCCGGACGGTTTCAGGTGGTTTTGGGCGAATTCAACCGCCAGATCGATGATATCGCTCATGCGGGCGGCATCAGCCACCGCTATACCTGACAGATTGGGCGCCATGTCCGATAGCACAAGATCAACCTTGCGCCCGGCCAGTACAAGTTCGAGCTGATCCAGTACTTCCTGCTCGCGAAAATCGCCTTGTATGAAATGCACGTCAGCAATCGGCTCCATAGGCAACATATCCAGACCGATGATAGTGCCATTGATCCCGCCGCCTATGCTTCCTGACAACTTATTACGCACATATTGCGACCAGCTACCGGGCGTACAGCCCAAATCCACAATAACCTGTCCCGGCTTGATCAACTTTTCAGATTCGTCGATTTCCTTGAGTTTGTAGACTGCGCGCGCGCGATAGCCCTCTTTCTGCGCCAGCTTCACATACGGGTCGTTAATATGGTCATGCAGCCAGTTTTTGTTTAATTTCTTCTTTGCCATTCGCGTAGAATACTAGTTTTAAATACTGTGGGACAAAGTTTGTCAGGTTCGCGATGCGCGCCGAAGCAAGATAGCCCCCGACACCATTACTCTATATGTTGAAACTCACACCGGCCGAGCGCAGCTCCTTACGCGCTGAAGCGCACGCTCTCAGCCCTGTCGTCATCATTGGGGAAGCCGGCTTGACGCCTGGCGTACTCAAGGAAATCGACGCCAGCCTCGACTCCCACGGCTTGATCAAGGTCCGCGTATTTGGCGATGACCGCGAAGCACGCGTCGCGATCTACGACACCATTTGCGAAAAACTCGATACTGCACCAGTACAGCATATCGGCAAATTACTCGTCGTGTATCGCCCGAAAAAAGATGCCGTAAAAGAACGCAGCGAAACACGCGGTCGCGGCATGCGCGAAGTTACCATCGTCAAGCCAAGTCCGAGCGGCACCAAGCGTCCGTCGGTAACCAAGGTCATGGTCAAGGGTAATGAGCGGGTCACGCAAGGCGGATCGATCAAACGCGCCAAGCCACGCCAGGCCAGCCCAAAGAAATCGTCACTCGGACGATAATAAAATCATCAAACTTCAACGAAGTTTGATGATCAGTGCAGCGCCTAGCAGGCTCTGCACAACAAAAATCCCGGTTGAAACGCCATGCATGATGCCAAACATTTTTCTCGCATCGGCCAGCACTGCTGCGTCCGTGACGCTATGCAAGACCGTGCGTAATTCTGCAATGTAGGGCTGCACTCCCATGTAGCCTATCAGGGTACACGCTGCCATTCCCCCAATCAGGTAATACAGGACCTTGGCCGGTTTTTGCAGTTCGCTACGCGCTGCCTGAAACAGCAGCGCCAGCAACGCTGCCGCACAAAACATCGACAACCAGGCGACGACACGGAACAGGCTGCCGGCTATCGTGCCCGCCAGTGCGCGATCACTGAGAGTGGAAAACAAAGTCGGCGCAACCACGAAGCCGACCGCCCACAGGCTACCCACCCAGAAGGTGGCGATCAGCAAGCGTGCACGAGACAGCAGCATTTAGATGTAACGCACTTGCAGGATTTCATACTCACGGATGCCGGCCGGCGCTTCCACCCCGACGACATCACCCGCGTACTTGCCGATCAGGGCGCGCGCGATAGGCGACGTGATCGACACTTTTTTCTCTTTCAAATCTGCTTCATCGATACCGACGATTTGATAAGTCACTTTTTCGCCGGTGCCCAGATCTTCCAGGTCGACTGTCGATGCAAAGACAACGCGACCGTCCGCTTCCAGCGTGGTCGGATCGATGATTTGCGAGGTGCCGAGCTTGCCTTCCAGATCGGCAATGCGGCCTTCGATGAAGCTTTGGCGCTCCTTGGCGGCATCGTAATCCGCATTTTCGGACAGATCGCCCTGCGCGCGCGCTTCGGAAATTGCGTTGATGACCGCTGGACGATCTTTTGTCTTCAGACGATGCAATTCCTCTTTCATGAGGTTTGCGCCATATGGGGTAATAGGTGTGGTCATAGCTTCTATCTGTAAAAGTGGAAAACCACAGAGGCCGCAGCTGGCACCGAAAACCGGGACCGTCTGTGACCTCTGTGGTTAGATTTGACTCTGAGTTTAGTGTAAGGTTTTATGCAGGCCTTGTAAATCATAGACGTGCAACTCGTCCAGATGGGCCATGCCTGCCACTGCCGCTTCCGCGCCTGCGATCGTCGTGTAAGTTGTCACACGCGCCGCCAATGCAGAGGTACGGATAGTACGGGAATCGACGATCGCACTGCGCTTTTCTTCCACAGTGTTAATGACCAGCGCAATTTCATTGTTCTTGATCATGTCGACTATATGCGGCCGTCCTTCTGCCACCTTGTTGACCAGCGTCACCTCGATGCCGGCCGCGCTGATTGCCGCCGCCGTACCCTTGGTGGCCACCACCGAGAAGCCGATTTCGACCAGGTCTTTTGCCACCTGGACCGCACGCGGCTTGTCGCTGACCTTGACGCTCAAGAACACTTTACCGGATTTAGGCAACTTGATGCTGGCGCCGAGTTGCGATTTGACAAAGGCTTCACCGAAGGTTTTGCCTATGCCCATCACTTCACCGGTCGATTTCATTTCCGGTCCGAGGATGGTGTCTACGCCCGGGAACTTGACGAACGGGAATACGGCTTCCTTGACGCTGAAGTATTCCGGCACGACTTCATTGAAGATGCCCTGGCTATCGAGCGATTGACCAGCCATGCAGCGCGCTGCAATCTTGGCCAGCTGCAAACCGGTTGCCTTCGATACATAAGGCACGGTACGCGAAGCGCGCGGATTGACTTCCAGCACGAAGACGACATCCTGCAGCTTGCCGTCGATTTCCTGTTTTTGTATCGCGAATTGCACGTTCATCAAACCGATCACGTTCAAGCCCTTGGCCATCAGCGAAGTCTGGCGCTTCAATTCATCTATGGTTTCCTGCGACAGGGAATACGGCGGCAATGAGCAAGCGGAGTCACCGGAGTGCACGCCTGCCTGTTCGATATGTTCCATCACGCCACCGATGAAGGTGCGCACGCCATCGGACAGGCAATCGACGTCAACTTCTATCGCATCATTGAGGAAACGATCGAGCAGCACTGGCGAATCATGCGACACCTTGACTGCTTCGCGCATGTAGCGCTCGAGGTCGCGTTGCTCGTGCACGATTTCCATCGCGCGCCCGCCCAGCACATACGATGGACGCACCACCAGCGGATAACCGATTTCCTGCGCCAGGCGCAAGGCATCTTCTTCAGTGCGCGCAGTGCGGTTAGGCGGCTGGCGCAGCTTCAGTTCATGCAGCATTTTCTGGAAACGTTCACGATCTTCAGCGGCATCGATCATGTCTGGCGAAGTGCCGATGATAGGCACGCCATTAGCTTCCAGATCGAGTGCGAGTTTCAATGGTGTTTGGCCGCCGTACTGCACGATCACGCCAAATGGTTTTTCCTTGTCGACGATTTCAAGCACGTCTTCCAGCGTCAGCGGTTCAAAATACAAACGGTCGGACGTGTCGTAATCAGTAGAAACCGTTTCAGGGTTGCAGTTGACCATGATGGTTTCGTAACCATCTTCGCGCATCGCGATCGCCGCATGGACGCAGCAATAGTCGAACTCGATACCCTGGCCGATACGGTTGGGACCGCCGCCCAGCACCATGATTTTTTTCTTGTTGGTCGGCTGCGATTCGCACTCTTCCTCGTAGGTCGAATACATGTACGCGGTGTTGGTGGCGAATTCGCCGGCGCAGGTGTCAACGCGCTTGTAGACCGGACGTACATTCATCGCATGGCGCTGCTCGCGCACTGCCTTGTCGGTAGTCTTCAACAATTTAGCCAGACGACGATCAGCAAAGC
>NZ_JAUSME010000048.1 GCF_030645555.1 Herminiimonas sp. | reverse complement strand
GCTGCGTCGGGCGGCGGTCCAGACTTTGGCCGGCACCACCAACGCCAGCCTGAAACCAGCGCTGGAACAAATGCTTCTTAAAAATCCTGACGGCAGCTATAGCGAGCCGGATGAGGCGGTCCGCATTGAAGTCGTGCGCACGCTGGCGGCGCTGAACCGGCACCTGACGATTACCGAATTCGTCGGCAAACTCTTTTACGGCATTTCGCTGGGCAGCGTGCTGCTGCTGGCTGCGCTCGGCCTGGCGATCACCTTCGGCTTGATGGGCATCATCAACATGGCGCATGGCGAAATGCTGATGATAGGTGCCTACACCACCTATGTCTGCCAGCTGGTCTTCCGCAATTTCTTCCCTGATGCTATCGATGCCTATTTGCTGGTGGCCCTGCCAGCGGCCTTCATCGTTACGGCTGCAGTCGGGATCGCGCTGGAGCGCCTCGTCATACGCTGGCTGTACGGCCGTCCGCTGGAAACCTTGCTGTGTACCTGGGGTATCAGCCTGATGCTGATGCAACTGGTGCGAACTATCTTCGGCGCGCAAAACGTCGAAGTGGCGAATCCGTCCTGGATGTCTGGCGGCGTGACCGTGCTCGGCTCGCTGGTGCTGTCATACAACCGCATCGTCATCATTTTCTTTGCGCTGTTTGTCGTGCTGGCAGTCTGGCTGATCCTCAACAAGACGCGGCTCGGCCTGTTCGTGCGCGCCGTCACGCAGAATCGCCGCATGGCTGATTGCGTCGGCGTAGCGACCGGCAGGATAGACATGCTGACCTTCGGCCTCGGTTGCGGTATCGCCGGGCTGGGTGGCGTGGCACTGTCGCAGCTCGGCAATGTCGGGCCGGACCTGGGCCAGGCATATATAGTCGATTCCTTCATGGTGGTGGTACTCGGCGGCGTCGGCCAGCTGGCGGGCACCGTGATTGCCGCATTCGGCCTCGGCGAAGTCAATAAATTCCTGGAGCCGGTGGCCGGCGCCGTGATGGCGAAAATCGTGATCCTGGTCTTCATCATCATCTTTATCCAGAAGCGCCCGCAAGGCTTGTTCGCGCTGAAAGGCAGGAGCGTCGAATGAATGCCACCTTGAATCCTCTGTTGAAACCCGCCCTCTTTTCCCGTCCTGCATGGATCGGCATCATCCTGTGCGCAGCCTTGCTTGCCCTGCTGCCCTTGATGAATTTGGTTTTCCCGGCCGATCATGCGCTGCATGTTTCCAGCTACACGATAGCGCTGGTCGGCAAGTTCATGTGCTACGCGATGGCAGCCCTGGCGCTGGACTTGGTGTGGGGCTATACAGGAATACTGTCGCTGGGCCATGGCGTGTTCTTTGCGCTCGGCGGCTATGCGCACGGCATGTATCTGATGCGTGCCATAGGCCGCGACGGCGTCTATCAAAGCAATCTGCCGGACTTCATGGTGTTCCTGAACTGGAAGGAATATCCATGGTACTGGTGGATGACGGAGCATTTCTGGTTTGCGATGCTGCTGGTGGTGCTGGTGCCGGGCATACTGGCTTTTGTGTTCGGCTACTTCGCCTTCCGTTCGCGCATCAAAGGCGTGTATTTCTCGATCATCACGCAGGCAATGACTTTCGCCTTCATGCTGCTGTTCTT
>NZ_JAUSME010000046.1 GCF_030645555.1 Herminiimonas sp. | reverse complement strand
TGGTGACCGAATGGGTCAAGGGCAAGACGCTGGATCAGGCACTGTCGATCAAGAATACGCAAATTGCCGAAGAACTCGCTTTGCCGCCAGTGAAAATCCACTGCTCGATTCTGGCAGAGGATGCGATCAAGGCGGCAGTAGAGGATTACAAGGCCAAGCATGGCGCGGCTGCATCGACAGCAGCGGCATAAGTTTGCTCAACGTCTGCGCACGGGCATGCCGATCACCGGATGTCTGCTGCGCGGCCAACGACAATCTTTTTGAACGAAGATCATGGCTATTACACTGACTGAAAAAGCAGCGAAACACATCAACCGCTATATGGAGCGGCGCGGCAAGGGCATAGGCTTGCGTTTCGGCGTGCGCACTACCGGCTGTTCCGGCCTGGCGTACAAGCTGGAATACGTGGATGAAAGCGCGGCTGAAGACAGCGTGTTTGAATCGCATGGCGTCAAGGTGTTCGTCGATCCGAAAAGCCTGCCCTACATCGATGGTACCGAACTCGATTTCGCCCGCGAAGGCTTGAATGAAGGCTTCAAGTTTCATAATCCTAACGTCAAGGATGAATGCGGTTGCGGCGAAAGTTTCCGTATTTGATGGCTGGCTGTGAGGGGTAATCCCGACAGCAGATGTTCCTTCCTGATTGAGCCTGTCGAATTTGCGCAGGCTCTTTTATTTGATGCACAGACAATCCCGGCAGTGCTGGCGTTGCAGTACAAGATGGTAGATAGCACAAGAAATGCAAAATCACTTCGACCTTTTTCAACTGCCGCAACGTTTTGCGATTGACCTGAGCGCACTTGATGGCGCCTATCACAACGTGCAGAACCAGGTGCATCCGGACAAGTTTGCCAGTGCGCCGGATGCCGAAAAGCGGGTGGCGATGCAATGGGCGACGCGCGCTAATGAAGCGTACAAGACCTTGAAAAGCCCGTTCAAGCGCGCGGCCTATTTGTGCGAATTGAATGGCGTTGATTTGCAGGTCGAATCGAATACGGCGATGCCGCTGGAATTCCTGATGCAGCAGATGGAGTGGCGTGAAGCACTCGATGATGCGCGCGCGCAGAAAAACCGGGATGAGCTGGATGCACTGGATGCCGCGATACGTGCCGCGCGCAAAACGGCGCTGGCACAGATAGCGCAGTTGCTGGATGCGGATGATTTCACGCAGGCCGCCGGACTGGTGCGGCAGCTGATGTTTCTGGAAAAATTTGCCGATGAAGTTTTGCATGCACTGGATGCGTTGCCTGACTGATCAGGCTCCATCTCCGCTGGCAATGCAGCGGTATTGAATAATGCGCTTACGCACCGATAATCATAAGATAAGTTACAAACGAATATGGCTCTTCTTCAAATCGCCGAACCCGGCATGTCCACCGCGCCGCATCAGCACCGTCTGGCAGTCGGCATAGACCTCGGCACCACCAATTCTCTCGTTGCCACGGTACGCAACAGCATTCCTGAAGTATTGACCGATGAAGAAGGGCGGCCGCTGTTGCCGTCCGTCGTGCATTATCTGGCCAGCGGCAATGCCCATATCGGCTACAAGGCGCAGGCGGCACAGAATGCCGATCCGAAAAACACGATCGTTTCAGTCAAGCGCTTCATGGGGCGCGGCTTGAAAGACATCGCGCATGTCGAAAACCTGCCTTACGATTTTCTCGATACGCCCGGCATGGTGCAGTTGAAAACCGTTGCCGGCGTAAAAAGCCCGGTTGAAATATCGGCAGAGATACTCGCAACCCTGCGCCAGCGCGCAGAAGATGCGCTGGGCGATGAACTGGTGGGCGCCGTGATTACGGTGCCGGCATATTTTGACGATGCACAACGCCAGGCGACCAAGGACGCTGCCAGGCTGGCAGGTTTGAATGTGCTGCGTTTGCTCAATGAACCGACCGCTGCGGCGATTGCCTACGGCCTCGACAATGGATCCGAAGGTGTGTTTGCCGTCTACGATCTGGGCGGCGGCACGTTTGACGTATCGATACTCAAGCTGACCAAAGGCGTGTTTGAAGTGCTGTCGACTGGCGGCGATTCTGCACTGGGCGGCGACGATTTCGATCATCGGCTGTTTTGCTGGATCATAGAGCAGGCGAAACTGGCGCCGCTGTCGGATCAAGACACCAGTGTGCTGATGGTCAAGGCGCGCGAAGCGAAGGAACTGCTGTCGTCGAAAGCGGAAACGCATATCGATGCATTCCTGGGTTCGGGTGAAAAAGTGCACCTCACCGTGACTGCCGCAGACTTTGTGCAAATGACACAGAACCTGGTTGCCAAGACCATCACACCGACGAAGAAAGCCTTGCGCGATGCCGACCTGACGGTTGACGATATCGATGGCGTCGTGCTGGTCGGCGGCGCTACGCGCATGCCGAATATACGCAAGGCAGTCGGCGATTTTTTCCAGTCCACGCCGCTGGCCAATATCGACCCCGATAAAGTGGTGGCGCTGGGTGCTGCGGTGCAAGCCAATCTGCTGGCGGGCAATCGTGCCGCCGGCGACGACTGGCTGCTGCTGGATGTGATTCCGCTCTCGCTAGGTATCGAGACCATGGGCGGGCTGGTGGAAAAAGTCATACCACGCAATTCGACGATACCCTGCGCACGCGCGCAAGAGTTCACGACCTTCAAGGATGGCCAGACGGCGATGGCGATCCATATCGTGCAGGGCGAGCGTGAGCTGGTGACGGATTGCCGCTCGCTGGCCAAATTCGAGTTGCGCGGCATCCCGCCCATGGCCGCTGGCGCGGCGCGCATACGCGTGACCTATCAAGTGGATGCGGACGGCCTGTTGTCGGTTTCGGCGCGTGAATTGCGTTCGGGCGTAGAAGCGTCGATCGAAGTGAAGCCTTCGTATGGGCTGGCTGACGATCAGATTGCGCAGATGTTGCAGGATTCATTCAAGTCGGCCGACATCGATATGGCGGCACGCGCCTTGCGCGAAGAGCAGGTGGAAGCAGAGCGCATCGTGCTGGCAACGCAATCGGCGCTGGATGCGGATGCCAACCTGCTGTCGGATGAGGAGCGCAAGGATGTCGTGGCGCTGCTGGAAGGCGTCAGGCAGGCTGCCGGCGGTGCCGATCATGCCGCCATCAAGGCGGCGGTCGATGCGCTGGCACAAGGTACGGAAGAATTTGCTGCGCGTAGAATGGATCGCAGCGTGCGTACTGCACTGTCCGGCAAGAAGCTGGATGAAATTTGATATATCGCTTTTCATCCATGTGGATGAAAAGCAGCTTGGCGTTGAAATTGGCAGGCAAAGGCCTGTCGAGATACCAGCGCCATAACATTTAAACTGTCGAGGTAATCAAGTGCCCCAAATCGTTGTTCTTCCCCACCATATTCTGTGCCCGGATGGCGCCGTGATTGATGCGCCAGCGGGTAAATCGATATGCGACGTTCTGCTTGAGAACGATATCGATATCGAACACGCATGTGAAAAATCCTGTGCCTGCACAACCTGCCACGTCATTGTGCGCGAAGGCTTCAGTTCGCTGAATGAAGCAGAGGATAAAGAAGAAGACTTGCTGGACAAGGCTTGGGGACTGGAAGCGTCGTCGCGTCTTTCATGCCAGGCCATCGTTGACAATGAAGATCTGGTAGTGGAAATCCCGCGCTACACGATCAATCACGCCAGTGAAAACCATTAAGGAGACTTGCGATGAAATGGACCGACACGATCCGCATTGCGGAAGAGTTGAACGATAAATTCCCGGACATCGATCCGCTGACGATACGCTTCACCGATTTGCACAAATGGGTGTGCGAGCTGGATGGCTTCGATGATGCGCCTGATCATTCAGGCGAGAAAATTCTGGAAGCCATACAAATGGCCTGGATAGAAGAAGCGCAATGATCTTTAGCTAAGTCAGTGCATCAGGCAATAAAAAAGAGCGGCGCATGCGCCGCTCTTTTTTATTCGACTACGCTGATGATCAGCGTGCGCGCAAATAGCCATCGACTACGCGTACACGATCGCCTGCGCTCCAGTTCGGCTGATTGTCATATGGGAAGGTGCGGATGTTCCCATCTTCCATGCGTACTCGCACTTCAAAGTTGGTTTCTGTACGCGTACGTTTTTCTATCTCATTGCCGGCAAAGCCGCCACCGACTGCGCCGGCAACTGTCGCCAGTTTGCGTCCGTCGCCATTGCCGACCTGATTACCCAGCACGCCGCCGAGTACCGCACCGGCAACCACGCCGACGCCGCTAGGCTTGGCGGCACCTTGCACCGAGCGTACCGACTCTACCCGTCCGCAGTCGTAGCAGATCTGTGCCTGGGCGACTTTGGTGGAACTGGTATCGCGCGCCTGGCCCTGATTGGCTGCCTTGGCGGCCGAGGCATTGCGCTCTGCATCCTTGCGCTTGGCCAGTTCGGCTTTTTCCTTGGCTTCTTTCGCTTCTGCTGCTTTTTCAGCGGCTTCTTTATCGAGTGCCGCAATCGCTTCTTTTTGCGAACCGGCGCTGTTTGAATTCGGCAGCATGCCTGTCATGGCAGCAACGCCGACCACGCTGAGCAGCAGTACGCCGATGGCGGCGGCTGCGACGAGGGGGTGTATGCGCTTGGTATTATTCTTGTTTTCCATAACGTTCTCCGAAAATTGATATGTGTTGTTGGTGTGGATAAAGTATTGCGTCGCCAGCGCCAAATAAAAAGCCTGAATCTGTGTCAGATGTAAGGCGATGTAACTAAGACCGGTCAAATGGCAATTAGTTGCCCAAATAAAAAAAGACTGCCTCAGCAGTCTTTTTTGTTTTCTTTCGACAACTTAATCTTCGCGTCGCAGATGCGGGAACAGCAGTACGTCGCGTATGTTCGGCGAGTCGGTGATGATCATCATCAGGCGATCGATGCCGATGCCGCAACCCCCGGCCGGCGGCATGCCGTATTCGAGTGCGCGTATGTAGTCGGCGTCGTAGTACATCGCTTCTTCGTCGCCGGCATCTTTCGCCGCGACCTGTGCATGGAAGCGCGCAGCCTGGTCTTCAGCATCATTCAACTCCGAGAAGCCATTGGCAATCTCGCGACCGACCATGAATAATTCGAAGCGCTCGGTAATGCCGGCCACCGTATCCGATGCACGCGCCAGCGGTGACACTTCAACCGGATAGTCGATGATATAGGTTGGCTCCCACAGTTGCGCTTCTGCAGTTTCTTCAAACAGCGCCAGTTGCAAGGCACCCAGACCGGCATTCACAAACGGCTTGACGCCGAATTTCTTCAGTTCTGCCTTGATGAAGTCGGTATCGTTGAGCTGTTCCGTCGTATAGCCGGGAGCGTACTTGTTGATCGCTTCAACTATCGTCAAGCGATGGAAGGGTTTGGCCAGATCCAGTTCGCGACCGCCGTAGCTCAGTGTTGCGGTACCGTGTGCATCGATCGCCGCCTGGCGTATCACTGCTTCGGTGAAATCCATCAGCCATTTGTAGTCGGTGTACGCGGCATAGAATTCCATCATCGTGAATTCCGGATTGTGGCGTATCGATACGCCTTCATTGCGGAAGTTGCGATTGATTTCGAACACGCGATCGAAGCCGCCGACCACCAGGCGTTTCAGGTACAGCTCAGGCGCGATACGCAAAAACATTTGCATGTCGAGCGCATTGTGATGGGTAGTGAAAGGCTTGGCTGCCGCACCGCCCGGTATCGTGTGCAGCATCGGCGTTTCCACTTCCATGAATTCATTCTTTTCCATGAAGCGGCGGATCGACGAGATCGCAGCGGTACGCGCCTTGAAGGTACGGCGTGTTTCCTCATTCATGATCAGATCGACGTAGCGCTGGCGATACTTGGTTTCCTGATCAGCAAGGCCATGGAATTTATCCGGCAACGGACGCAGCGATTTGGTGATCAGGCGCAGTTCACTGACCTTGATCGTCAACTCATCAGTCTTGGTCTTGAACAGCGTGCCGCTGACGCCGAGGATGTCGCCGAGGTCGTAATGATGCAGCGCCGCCATCGCAGCTTCACCGGTCAGGTCTAGCGTTGCGTAGATCTGGATGCGGCCATCGGCCTTCGGTCCGGAGGCATCCTGCAGCGTGGCAAATGCAGCTTTCTTGCCTGCTTCACGTTTCAACATCATGCGGCCTGCCAGTACAACGGCGATCGGCTCGGCTTCCAGTTCTTCGCGTGTCTTGCTGCCGTACTGCGCGTGCAAATCAGCTGCCTTGTGCTGCGGGCGGAAGTCGTTAGGGAAGGCGATGCCTTGTTCGCGCAAGGCGCTCAGCTTGGCGCGGCGCTCAGCGATGATTTTATTTTCGTCGATAGGTAACGCTGCGTCGTCGTTGTGCGTAGTCATGGAAGGCAACAATCTAAATGTGAATGCAATAAATAAAAAACAATAAGCGTACAGAAAGGGCGTGGAGGTATTACACGCCTTGCTTCAGCGATGCCGCGATGAAGTCATCCAGGTCGCCATCGAGCACGGCCTTGGTATTGCCGGTTTCAAAGTTGGTACGCAAATCCTTGATGCGGGATTGATCCAGCACGTAGGAGCGGATCTGGTGGCCCCAGCCGACATCGGTCTTCGAGTCTTCCAGCTTTTGCTGTTCGCTCATGCGGTTGCGCAATTCCAGCTCAAACAGTTTGGCTTTGAGCATGTCCCACGCTTCAGCCTTGTTGCGATGTTGCGAGCGGTCATTCTGGCACTGCACGACGATGCCGGATGGACCGTGCGTCAGACGTACCGCAGAGTCGGTTTTGTTGATGTGCTGACCGCCGGCGCCGGATGCGCGGTAGGTATCGATACGCACATCAGCCGGGTTAATGTCGATCTCGATCGAATCATCGACTTCCGGATAGACGAACAGGCTGCAGAATGAAGTATGACGACCGTTGGCGGAATCGAACGGCGACTTGCGCACCAGGCGATGCACGCCGGTTTCAGTGCGCAGGAAGCCGTAGGCATAATCGCCTTCAACCTTGAGTGTCGCGGTTTTGATCCCGGCGACTTCACCGTCTGACTGTTCAAGGATTTCGACCTTGAAGCCCTTGCGCTCGCAATAACGCAGATACTGACGCAGGATCATCGAGGCCCAGTCCTGCGCCTCGGTACCGCCGGCGCCTGCCTGGATATCGATGAAGCAGTTGTTCGCATCCATAGGATGGTTGAACATGCGGCGGAATTCCATGCCTTCAACCAGCGTCAGCAAGCCCTGCGCATCGGCTTCGATGGCTTCTATCGTCTCTTCGTCTTTTTCTTCGCGCGCCATCGCGAACAGGTCGCGCGCGTCGCTCAGATCGCCGTCGATCTTGATCAGCGTATAGACGATGTTTTCCAGCGATTTCTTTTCCTTGCCGAGTTCCTGGGCGCGTTTCGGGTCGTCCCAGACTTTCGGGTCATCCAGTTCGCCGTTGACCTGGTCTAGTTTCTCTGACTTGATATCGAAGTCAAAGATACCTCCGAAGTTCGGTCGCACGAGTCGTGAGGTCGGCGAGCAGGGATTCGAGGGAATTTAAGCGTTCAGCTTCCATGATATTTTCTTATGCAATCAAACCGCACATTATACTCGAGCTACAGTGCGCTTTTAAGCCCATTGCGAGGGTAAGCTTGCCTGCTGCGTCGTTTTGCCGTTTTACCGTCTTCTTCCGATACGTATTGTTAAAGGGGTAATGAATATGCAGTGGTCGCGACGGGTTTGTACATGTTTGTGCGTGTGTGCCGCATTGGCTGGCTGTTCGACGACGTCGGCGCCGCGCGGGGAGGTCAAGGGTATGGCTGCCAGCGGCAGCGAAATGGTGCAGTCCGATGCCAACCGCATCGCCACCATAGGCATGCGGGACAATCTGGCCAGCCTGTATCTGTTGATGGACAAGCTGTACCGACGCAATCCGGCCGAGTGGAAAAAAACCGCCGCCAGTCGCGAAGAAAGCGTCAAACGCGTGCGCGAGGCGATCGAACAACGCCAGCCATGGCCGGGATTGCAGGGGCAGCGCGATATCAAGGCGCTGTCGCTGGCGCTGAATCCGGACTTTGGCGGCGATCGCGTGGCCGCATTCATTTATGCTGCTGCCGACATGATCATCACCGCGCACGACGGCAGGACCGAATTCTTCCTGATAGACGGCCTGGATGCCCAGCATCTTTACAACGCGGCGCGCAATATTGAAATTGCCGTCTGGCTGATGGGAAGCCGTCGCGATGCGGCAGGCAAGGTACTGTTGCTGTCCGACGATATCAGCGGGGCCGGACGCAATCTGAGCTTCGAGCGCGAATTCGGCAAGGTGGTCGGGCGGCTCGATTTGCTGGCAACTTTCGTCACCGAAAAATACCGGCGCGTCGGCATCACTTATGTACAAAATCTGCTCGGGGCATCGTTCCTGCAATTCCTGCCGGTACGTTGAGGGATCGCCACTACCTGTCGTGTTGGATCAAACAGCCGCTTCGGCATGCTCGACCAGCAACTGCACCCGCGTCACGCCATTGAATTCATTGGCATCGAGCCGGTAGGCGACCCTGGCCAGGTTCGGCAGCGAATCGATATGGCCAAACCAGATCGCATCAAAGCGCTGGCCATCCTTTTCCAGCGTCAGCTTCAGATGGCGCTCCTTCAGGATGCGCTGGTTGACGACGCGGAATTCATCGCAAAACAGCGGCGGCGCAAAGCCCTGGCCCCAGACTTGCGCTTCCATCAATTCGATGAATTGCGTCGTGAAGTAGGCCGATTCGAGCGGGCCGTCGGTTTCGATGACGCGCTCCAGCTGATTCTGGCTTAACCAATCCTTGCCGACGGCTTCAAAAGCCTTGGTGAATGCATCCAGCGCATCGGCGCGTATCGTCAGACCGGCCGCCATTGCGTGGCCGCCGAATTTATCGATCAAGGTTGGTGCGTGCTTGGATACCAGATCCAGTGCATCGCGCAAATGGAAGCCGGCAATCGAGCGGCCTGAACCCTTGATCCAGCCATCGCCGGCGTCGGCAAAGGTGATCGTCGGGCGATAAAACTTGTCCTTGAGCCTGGATGCAACGATGCCGATCACGCCCTGATGCCAGGTCGGGTCGAACACGCTGATTGTGCTGTTGTCTTGCGGATTGAAATTTTCCAGCAGCGTGAGCGCAGTGTCCTGCATGTCGGCTTCTATGCTGCGGCGTTCGCGGTTGATTTCATCGAGTTGCTGTGCGATGGCCCAGGCACGGCCTTCATCGTCGGTGGTCAGGCATTCGATACCGAGCGACATGTCGGCCAGCCTCCCGGCGGCATTGAGGCGCGGACCGAGTGCAAAACCGAGGTCGAATGGTGAAGCACGGCGTGCTTCACGGCCGGCGGCGCGGAACAGTGCGGCAATGCCGACGTGCATGCGGCCGGCGCGCATGCGCTTCAAGCCCTGCGCGACGAGGATGCGGTTGTTGGCGTCGAGCTTGACGACGTCGGCGACAGTGCCGAGTGCCACCAGGTCGAGCAGCGCATCCAGCTTGGGCTGGGTTTGCGCATCGAAGATGCCGCGCTTGCGCATTTCTGCGCGCAAGGCCAGCAACACATAAAACATCACGCCCACGCCAGCCAGGTTCTTGCTCGGAAAGCCGCAATCCGGTTGATTCGGGTTCACGATCACGCGCGCCTTGGGCAAGGTGTCGGCCGGCAAATGGTGATCGGTGACGACCACATCGATGCCGCGCCGGTTGGCTTCAGCCACGCCATCTATGCTGGCGATGCCGTTGTCGACGGTGACGATGATGTCGGGCGATTTTTCCCGCACCGCGAGGGCGACGATTTCCGGCGTCAAGCCGTAACCGTACTCGAAGCGGTTAGGCACGATGAAATCGACGATCGCGCCCATGGAACGCAAGCCGCGCAGCGCAACTGCACAGGCGGTCGCGCCATCGCAATCATAGTCGGCGACGATCACCAGTTTCTTTTTTGCAGCGATTGCATCAGCCAGAAAGACTGCGGCAACATCGATGTGCAGCAAACCCGGCGGCGGAATCAGTGCCGTCAGTTCGCTGGTCAAATCCTTCAGGTCGAGCAAGCCGCGCGCGGCATACAAACGCGCCATGACAGGATGCAGCCCGCTTTGACGCAGGCGTTCGGCATCGCGGAAAGGGTAGGGGCGGGTGGCTATGCGTGTCATGGCGCCAGCCTTGCCAGCGAGGGCTTGCGCCAGAATTTGCGCAACGATGATTTGCTGGTCACCAGACTTGTATGGGCTGTGTTGTGGCTGATCGTGAGCGTGAGGCGGTCGAGCTGGCCGTTCCTGATTGCATCCAGCAGTGGCGCAAACCATTGCGCTTCCATTACCTGAAAGCGCAGCAGCCATTCCGACCAGTCGGCCGCCAGTGCGGCTTCTGTCAGGTGGTCTAGCATCAGCAAGCCATGCTGCGCCCGGGCATTGATCAGCTCGGCTGCCGACGCCACTGCTATCTGCCTGGAAGCCACGGCTGCAAACGGTAGTCGCGCATCTGAAAAAGTGAACGTTTCTTCAAATTTTGTCGATGTGCCGGCTGTTCCGCTTGCGGTGCCGGCCCACAGCCAGACCGAGTTGACCGGCTTCAGGCCGAGCGCTTCGCGCTGATCGTTGACCGGATGCGCATGCCAGTGCATCTGGATTTCATTTTGCAGGCGACGCCATTCGCGGGCGCTGTCTCCTTGCGGCATCCAGATATCGATGTTGTGGCCGCATGCGGCATCCGGCGTGGATGTCTGCAGCGCGTGCCAGTCGTCGGCGCGCAGGAACCATGTCTGCGCATCGCCGTAGCGCAGCGTCTTGCCGGATTCTTCAAACAGGCTGTAAGCGATATCGAACAGGGTGCGCGCATCCTGTTCTGCCAGCATGAGCTGGCGCAGGTCTGTCAGTACCAGATGGTCGCGTGCGACATGCAAATGCACCGGTTGCAAAATGAACCATACGCCTGCTTCGGCCGGCAGATTGAAGCTTTGCATCGCGCTTGCCGCCAGCGCCGGGCTGGTAGCGTGGCTGGATTGAGTGGGCAAGCCGAATTGCCTGGCCAGCCAGTTTTCATGCGGTAAGGCGCGCGAAAAGCCGTCCGACAATTGATGCTCGGTAAGGCTGGCACGCGCCAGCAGGGTGGCGAGCGCCGGCATCTTCAGTTCGCGCAACAGGTCGCGCGCCATTTCCTGCGGCGGCATGGCAAACGGCAATAGGAGTTCAAGTTGAGTCATGCCGAGATTGTAGGGCAAGGATGCCCGGATCGCTGCGGCAAATAAAAATGCCACCCGCAGGTGGCATCATCAAAACCTGTTACATGCTATCGGCGCACGCCGCGGTGATGGCGGCATGCGCGTTCGCTGAACTGGCGTGAGCCATCGCGGCAACGTACGTGTGGTCGCTGTTTTGCATGGCGGCGTTCGCGCACGATAGGGCGCTCCTGCACGATGATGACGGGACGATCATTGCGCATGTCCGGCCCTGGACGCCAGGGTTCGCTGTGCGGCATGTCAGTGCGCTGCGGTGCTGGATAGTTTTGGGCTTGCGACAAGGGGCTGAACGCGGCTAGCAATGCGGCAATGGCGAAGATTTTTTTCATGGTAATCCCTTGGTGAGGTGGAAAAGCTGAATCGATTATCTGGGTCTTTGCCTGGTTTGCCGATTACACAAACATGTATTTGCATGTAGGTGGAACGGAAGCGGCATTCATGATGTCAGCTATGGCTGCGCTGCTTGCAGCGTGGCGTGTGGCGCGCCGGCAGATGGCGTGATTGTCTATTTCAAGCGCGAGCTTTGCTGATGCCTGCGAATGTATGGCAAACTGCGTGCTGCATTCAGGAGCCTTTCATTGAGCATCATAAAAAATCTATCTTTCGAGTGGCTGGTCGGCATACGCTATACGCGCGCCGGACGACGTAGCGGTCGTAACAGCTTCATTTCATTCATCTCGCTGATTTCGATGGCTGGCATCGCGCTGGGCGTGGCCGCCCTGATTATCGTGCTGTCGGTGATGAACGGCTTCCAGAAAGAAGTGCGCGATCGCATGCTGTCGGTGCTGTCGCACATAGAAGTATTCGATGTGCAAGGCGCGCTGCCGGACTGGCAGGCGACGGCGCGCGAAGCAATGCAAAACAAGGAAGTGCGTGGTGCCGCACCCTATGTGGATGCGCAGGCGATGATGACGCGCGATGAGACGCTGCGCGGCGTCGCGGTGCGCGGCGTGTTGCCGGATCAGGAGCCCAAGGTGTCGGATGTGGCATCGCAGGTCAAGCAGGGCAGCCTGGATGATTTGCGGGCTGGCGAATTCAATATCGTGCTCGGCAATGAACTGGCGCGCGGCATGCATGCCGAACTCGGCAGCAAGGTCACGATGATTGCGCCGCAGGGACAGGTGACGCCGGCGGGCGTGATTCCACGGCTCAAGCAATTCAATGTGGTCGGCATATTCGATTCCGGGCATTTCGAGTACGACTCGACGCTGGCCTTCATCCATATCGACGATGCGATGACGATGTTCAAGCTGGGTGCGCCATCCGGCTTGCGCCTGAAGATAGAAGACATGCAGCGTGCGCCGCAGGTGGCGATGGATTTGACGCGCGTGCTGAGCGGCGATGTGTATGTGCGTGACTGGTCGAAGCAGAATCGCAACTGGTTTGCTGCGGTACAAACCGAGAAGCGCATGATGTTCATCATCCTGACGCTGATCATCGCAGTTGCCGCATTCAATCTGGTTTCTACGTTGGTGATGACGGTGACCGACAAGCAGGCCGACATTGCGATCCTGCGCACGCTGGGCGCATCGCCGGCTTCCATCATGAAGATATTCATGATTCAGGGCGCGCTGGTTGGCTTGATAGGCACCGCGATAGGCGTGGGCGGCGGTGTATTGATAGCATTGAATATCGATGTCATCGTGCCGTTCATAGAGCGCCTGCTGCATGTACAGTTTTTACCCAAGGATATTTATCTGATCAGTTCCTTGCCATCCGACCTGCGCTGGCCCGATGTGTGGACGATAGGCGGCGTGGCGGTAGTACTGGCATTTCTGGCGACGCTGTACCCGAGCTGGTGGGCTGCCCGCGTAAAACCTGCGGAGGCATTGCGTTATGAGTGAACATGTACTGGCTTGCCGCGACCTTGCGAAGACTTTTACGCAGGGCAAATATGCGGTCAATGTATTAAGCGGCGTGAACCTGGATATCGTCAGGGGCGAGCGTGTGGCGATCATAGGCGCGTCTGGTTCGGGCAAATCGACCTTGCTGCATTTGCTGGGCGGGCTGGATACGCCCAGCGCTGGCACCGTCACCTTGCTGGGGCAGGACTTCGCCAGCCTGGATGAAAAGACGCGCGGCAATGTGCGCAACAAATCGCTGGGCTTCGTCTATCAATTCCATCATCTGCTGCCGGAATTTTCCGCGCTGGATAATGTGGCGATGCCCTTGATGATACGGCGCATGCCGCGCGCGCAGGCGCATGAAGCGGCCCGGGCGATACTGGAGCGCGTCGGCTTGTCGCATCGCGTCACGCATGTGCCGGGTGAGTTGTCGGGCGGCGAGCGTCAGCGTGTCGCGCTGGCACGGGCGCTGGTGACGCAACCGGCATGCGTGCTCGCCGATGAGCCAACCGGCAATCTGGATCGCCATACTGCGCAAAAGACATTTGATCTGATGCTGGAACTGTCGCATACCCTGGGTACCGCCTTCGTCATCGTCACGCATGATGTCGAGCTGGCCACGCATTGCGACCGCATCCTGCGCCTGTCTGATAACGGCTTGCAACCCTACAGCGATTGACTATTTCTGGAGCCTTGAGCTGGATGATGGTTATGCGCATGCGCCTTTACTGTTGGACTGTCCTGGCCTGATATGTGGATAGATACCCACTGTCATCTGGATGCCGCTGAATTCGCGGCAGAACAAGACACTGTTGCCGCGCAAGCGCTGCAATTAGGCGTGTCGATGATCGTGATACCGGCAGTCGCGCGCGACAACTTCGCCACGGTGGCCGCGCTTGCGCATCAACATGCGCATTGCAGTTATGCGCTGGGCATACACCCTGTTTTCGTGCCGCAGGCAGAAGAGAGCGACCTTGCCGCCTTGCGCGAGACAGTTGCGCTGGCCATGGCCGATCCACGCTTCGTCGCCATCGGTGAAATCGGCCTGGATTTTTTCATCCCTGCATTGACGACCCCGGCGCTGCGCGAAAAGCAGGAATTCTTTTACGCAGAACAGTTGAAGATCGCACGCGATTTCGGCTTGCCGGTATTGCTGCATGTGCGCAAATCGCAGGACAGCATCCTCAAGTATCTGCGCCGCATCAAGGTCGCCGGCGGCATTGCGCATGCATACAATGGCAGTTTCCAGCAAGCGCAAACTTTCATCGAGCTGGGCTTCAAGCTGGGTTTTGGCGGCGCGATGACGTACACGCGGGCGCTGCAGATCAGGCGCCTGGCGACTACCTTGCCGATCGAGGCTATCGTGCTGGAAACCGATGCGCCCGACATGTCGCCGGCCTGGCTGCATCCGCAACGCAATAGCCCGGAACAATTGCCGCGCATAGGCCAGGCGCTGGCTGAACTGCGCGGCATCTCAGTCGAGGCGGTGGCGCAACTTACTGCTGCAAATGCGCTGGTTGCGATGCCGCGTCTGGGCGTACTCCTCTAAGCCGGCGATGCGCAGCGCGATCATAGGCTTGGTCGTCGGCATCATCGTGTTGCAAATGCAGGCATCCCTGCCGCACTATTCCTTCATCATTCTTTTAATTGCGGCAGCCTGCCTGCTGGCAGTGCTCAGTCGTAGCTCTCACTCCAGGAAATCAAGAATCCCCTTGCTGGCAACGATGGGCGCAATGCTGGGTTTCGCCTGGGCCGTCCTGTTTGCCCACTATTATCTGGCGCAGGAATTGCCCAGGGAAGTGGAGGGGCAGGATATCAAGGTGGTGGGCACGATAGCCAACCTGCCCAACTATTTCGAACGTGGTGTGCGCTTCAATTTCCTGGTTGAAAAAGTATTGCCGACCGAGGGCGCGGCGCCTGTCCTTCCATCCAGACTGGCCTTGTCCTGGTATTCCGCTTTCGGCACAGATGAAATACAGGATGTGCGTGAAGTGCATGCCGGCGAGCGCTGGCAATTTACCGTTCGCCTGCGCCGTCCGCACGGCAACGCGAATCCTCACGGCTACGATTATGAGATGTGGCTGCTTGAACAAAATATCCGCGCGACCGGCTATGTGCGTCCAGCCCCGGGTAACGTCCGGCTGGATAGTTTTGTTTTCAGTTTCAACAATGTCGTCGAGCGTAGTCGCGGCTGGTTGCGTGCGCGTATACAAACGGCCTTGCGCGACCAGCCTTACGCAGGCGTGATCGTGGCGCTGGTGGTCGGCGACCAGCGCGCCGTCA
>NZ_JAUSME010000038.1 GCF_030645555.1 Herminiimonas sp. | reverse complement strand
AGCATGGAACTGGAGGGGCTCGACAGGCACCACCGCCTGATCGACAGTTACAAAAAATTGCATAAGGCTAGGGCCAATGTGGCGGGTGTTGGTTCATGGTGTTAATATCCCGCGTAGCGGCCCGACCATCGCATAACCTGCAACGCATGCGACATGCAGCGTTACACCCGTTTTGATCTTACCTCAGCAATCCAATGCATGCAATCTCAGGCCTTGTTGTAGCTGGATTTGCATCGAAAATTACGCGCGACGGCGTGATAAACCTGTCGAGGTCAAAATTGGCAGACAATGACCGCCGTCAACAAAGTTGTTGCCAACAGCAGAATTATGAGTGTCCAAGAAGCCCAGGGCGATTCAGTCAAATCTGAACAAGCTTGCTGGGTCTCGCCTGCCTTAATCCCCGTGTATAAATTGAACTACCACATTCAGGACGTACAGTGCCAGAAGGACTATGCTTACCCAGCTGCCAATGCGGAAAACTCTGGATACGGGGCGGTAGGTCAATGCGACGATAACCGCGCCGCTCATGATGGAGCCCGTGAGCGCTGACACTATGTGCAGCGAAGACACCTGCGCATACAAGGATCCTGGCTGGTAAGCCACATCATCCAGCGCAAGAATCAGCACATCAAAGAGATTGCTTCCCAGCAGGCTGCTAATCGCAAGGTCGACTGCACCGATGCGCAGCGCTCCAATGGTAGTTGCCAGCTCAGGAACCGATGTGGCAAGTGCGATAAAGAGCGTGCCAACAAAGGAGTTCGACCATCCCATGGCCCGCGCCAACTCCACGCCAAGGAAAGGTAACCATACCCCACTGCCGACAATCACGATGGAAGCCAGTGCATACCCCATGAGCGCGGTCTTGAGGCTCAAATTGTTTGAGGTCTGTTTTGACGTTTCATGGTTCTGCCTTTCAACCTGGTAAATCACTTTCATTGCCAATGCATAAAGACCAATCAGTGCAATGCTTCCCAGACTAACGTGCCCAATATTGGGTATGGTTCCCTGGGCACTCAACACAAGAATCAGAGCGGAGGCGGAAAGAAGAATCACGCCAAAAGTCGCCGGCAGAATGTGTCTGCGGCTGGCCACCGAATAGACCGCCTCTTTTCGGTAAAAGGCATCTATAAATGCCAGAATTGTCAGATTGAAGACGCAGCTTCCCAGAACATCACCAACGGCAATATCTGGCGCTTTTGCGATGGTGACTGCGCTCAGACCTGTTACCAATTCAGGCAATGAAGTTACGGTGGCTACCAGAATCAATCCTATCCAGCTTCGTGACAGTCCCGTCAGCTCCGCAAGTGCATCGCCATACCGAATCAGGCGCATACCCGCCAGACCTATCAGTCCTACGCAAAGTGCGAATTGCAGCCAAACAAATACGAGGTTGGTCATGAATAGGGACTTTAGCCGGATTGTTTAATCAGATCGATGAGAGCAATCGATATATGAGGCCAATTTTACAATTCTTGGCCTGGTAAAAGAATGGGGTTCTTGGCGTGTTCAGCAAGCTGGTGTGCTACATGCGTCAAAAATATCCACCGCAATCGTTAAACATGCCGAATTCAATGCGAAAATCAATGACAAGCAGACTTGAACAAGTCATTGGGAGCCAAGCAGATAACTGATATGAAAAAAAACCATCCGCCCATCCATCAAATCGAAATACGAATAGCGGAGGTTCCGCAACTCTTCAACTCGATGGATCCCACACCTTTTCATCATCGTGATCTGGATATAGATGCGGAAAGATTCCTGGAAAGTTGGGCTTTGGAATTTCCACAGGACAGCCACTTTCGCATCATCGTGCATATCGAACAGATGACGCCAGAAGACCCCACCAAGCTAGTTGAAACGGCCATCCAGAATCACTTCGAATACAAGGCCATACTGGCCAGGCGCAACTTGAGCCTGCTGCTGGTCGAGGGACGCACCAGCATGCTGATCGGGCTCGGTTTCCTGGGGCTGTGTTTGCTGGGCGCCGATCTTTTGTCTGTTTTTTCGAACAATACCTTCCTCAAGATACTCAAGGAAAGTCTGCTCATAGGCGGGTGGGTTGCCATGTGGCGCCCAATGCAAATGGTTCTTTATGATTGGTGGCCGATTGTTCGACGAATCAAAATCTATCAGAATTTAAGCCGCGCAATTGTGCAAGTGAAACCAGCGAAAACCTAGCAAAGAGGGGCTGACTGCATAGTGAATGTTCGGCTGTCGTTTCTTGCTTCTCGTTTGTTTATTGCTTCCGGTTTATCCGGCATGCGTTCTCCAGAGCTGACGATGGTTAATTGATCAGCACACTATCTCGGCAGCGAGCCGGTTGCGGCCAGCCTTTTTCGCTTCATACAGCCAGTGATCAGCTAGGCGGACGGCATCATCTTCATCGGCTTGCTCAAGACTGGCCAGGGCTATCCCTATACTTAAAGTAATACGGCCGGCAACCGGATCGGGTGCAGACTCCACCGCCTGCCTGAGTTTTTCAGCCACCTGGCAGGCGGCCTTCAGCGTGGTGGATGGCAACAACGCCAGGAATTCCTCGCCGCCAAAACGTGCGATGAAATCACTCTCGCGCAATGTAGTCCTGAGTATATTCGCCACCCACTGCAGTACCTGGTCACCCACCGCATGACCATGCGTGTCGTTGACCTGCTTGAAGAAATCGACATCCATCATCAGCACCGCATAGACGTTATGCGAACGCTACATCAGCACGAACTCGCTGCGCAAGCGCTCATTGGCGGCAAAACGGTTGGGCAATCGGGTCAGCGCGTCTTGCCGGGCAAGCAGGCGCAACTCTTCATTGGCCCTGGCCAGTTCGGCGGTACGCACAGCCACGGTTTGCTCCAGGCGCACATTGCTTTCGGCCAGCGCCTCCTTGCGACTGAGCAAGGTGCTGGCCATGCCGCGCAAGGCGTCGGTCACTTCATTGATTTCGACGGTTCTGGAACTCACCGTCAGCGGCATATCCTCGTCACCCTGCTCTACCCTGCGTGCCTGATCCGCCAGCTGCCGCAAAGGCCGGCTGAAGATAGTCGCGCCCCACCAGACCAGCACAATGAAAATCAACGCTGACAATGCAGCAGAGCCCATGATCACGCGCTGCAGTGCCTGAACGTCACCCAGCGTCTGCTCAGTCGGCTGGCGCACCACGATGCTCCAGCCCATCGAAGGTAACGCGTCCTGGACCGGCACCATGCTGGCCACATACTCATTGCCATCGGCCCATCGGCCGACGAAAAAAGCGCGTTCTGTCGTCATCGATGCAGGGACCAACACTTGGCCGTCGTATTTTTCAGGATGGATCACGCGGTTTTCGCGATTGACGATCAGTATTTCCAGGCGTGATTGCGCAGCATTGGCGGGCTTCAAGACCTTGATCACATCCGCCGCCCAACCCCAGTCGGCATGAGTGCCGAGCACGCCACGCACTTTGCCGTTTGCATCCAGCAGCGGCGCGGAAAAATCTATCAAGTGCAACTGCCCCCCACCAGCAGGTGGCGGCAACAACCGGCTCAGCAGCAAGGCTTCGTGCAAGTCGCCGGAAAATGCGCCTTTCAGTCCATGGATGAACCAGGGACGCTCGCGCACGCTGACGCCGCGCAAGATATTGCCGGTGGAAGATTGCACTATGCCATTGAGATCAGCCGCGCCTATCCACGAATAATGTGGATAAGACTTCTGGACTCGCTCCAGATTGGCTTTGAGTGCTGGATCGTCCAGTGCAGCAGTCTTGAACAAGGGCGTTTGCGTCAACAGCGTGATCTCGCGCTGCCGTTCTTGCAGGTTTTCCGCCACGACCGAAGCGACAGCCTTGGCCAGATCGTTGATCGCATCACCCCTGTCGGTCACCAGTTGCGTCACAAATACATGGTTGCTGTACAGGTAAATGGGCAGCCCGATAGCCAGCGCAAGGCCGCCAAAGGCCAGCACCAGCAAATGTTTGATACGGTAATGTCGTTTGGAAATAGGCACGAGACGCTTCAGTATGAAAAAGGGGGAACCTCGGACCGGCAAGCCGCTACATAAGACGGCAGATCGATAATTGACGTCGCGCTGCGAATATATATGAATTAGGGAAAAGAGTCGGCATCAATTTAATTTTGACGACTGGGGGAGGAGTCCGGCGCTCACGATTAAACGATTGTGTGCACGCTCGCACAGGCCTGACCATAGCAAGCCTGCTTGAATATTCCACGATGCAAAAGCGCGTTTATCTTCCGGAAGCCTTCATCAGACTTTCTTTGAGCGTCTTCATCTTTTCCTGCAAGGGGCCGAACGGTCCATACTTGTGCTGGTCCGCCGATGCACCATCGACATATGGCGGGAACGGCGCATCTACAGGCTTGTTCCAGCGCGCCGGAAAATCACGCTCAAGATGCGCCTTCACGGGCCGTGGCTTGCTCAAGACAAATGCGGCAACGTCATAGGCTTGATCGTCCGTCAACTGCGGCTTACCATGTTCCGCACCGAGTGGCATATTGGTTTTGATGAATGCGGATGCAAACAGCAGGCGGCCCATGCCCGCTCCATTGTTAAATGAATCCTTGCCCCAGAGCGGCGGGAAAGTATAGCCGGTAGCACTGCCCACCGCACCGGCACGAACACCCGCACCCTCGGCACCGTGGCAACTCGCACATTTCTCGATGAAGACCTTGCTACCCGCGACGGTGTCGGCACGCCGGTCAGGCGCCTTGAAAGGCGGCAGACCCTGGCCTTCCACTTTGCCGCCGGTCGGCACGTCTTTGGAAAGGAAATGCATGTACGTAACAAAGGCTTTCATTTCCCGGCTATCAAGCGGCAGCCGCTTGCCGGCCATGCTGCGCTCCATGCAACCATTCACGCGATCTTCAACCGTACTGACTTCATCTTCCCGACCACGGTACTGCGGAAAAGTGGCGTGCGCACCCACCCAGGGGATGGCGAATTTTTTGGTTGCAGATACCTGATGACAAGATGCACAAGCCAGGTTGTTACCCGCAAACCGCATCTTTTGATCTTTGACTTCCGGACCTATGTAGGCAAAGGTACGGTCGGTCAATTCTTTCCCATATCTGACCAGGCGTCCGTAGTGATCGTCGGGCAATTTGGAAACATCATAGGCTGCAGCCGGACGCATGGAAAAAATCGCCGGCGCTGCACCGCCTTGTTTTGAAGCAGGAGCAGGTGTCTGCGCGTGAAGGACGCCAGCGGCAAGCACTAGTCCCAGGGGAATCAGGCGATGCACCATATCATTTCTCCAAACGTTAAAGAGATGAATAAACACGCTTCACAGTCAATCAATGTACATCCAGATCAATCAAATGAACAGGCGTCTTTCAGATCAAAAATGCCTGACATAAATAATCCGGTACGAAGACAAGGACTTGTCGGATATCTGTTCCTGGCCTGGGCCGCTCGAGGTAGACTGTTCCATACACCAATGGTTCGCTGCCGGGAGAGTCGCAGTACACGGCATCTATCCTTGACATAGGCGATACAAGCGCGGTTCGCCGCACAATTGAGGAAGCAGCAGATGGAAATTTTCAAATGGCTCAACGATCAGTTGCTGCGCATGGACTGGCTGGCTTACCTGGTGCGCCTGCTGGTGGAGCACGTGTTCGGCCTGGACATGGCTAGCCGCATCGGTGCCAGCGTGCATTTTTTCATCTATGACGTGATCAAGATATTCATCCTGCTGTCAGTGCTGATCTTCAGCATCTCCTGGGTGCAAAGCCATTTCCCGCCCGAACGCACCCGGCGCATCCTCGGCAACATGAGCGGCTTCAAGGCCAGGCTGACCGGCGCGCTGCTTGGTACCATCACGCCATTCTGCTCTTGTTCATCCATCCCGCTGTTCATAGGCTTCACCAGTTCTGGCCTGCCGCTGGGCGTGACTTTCACCTTCCTGATTTCTTCGCCACTGGTGGATCTGGCTTCAGTGATCCTGCTGGCGAGTATCTTCAACTGGTATATCGCCATCGCCTATGTACTGGTCGGCCTGGTACTGGCAGTCGTCGGCGGCACCCTGATCGGTGCGCTGAAAATGGAACGCCATGTCGAATCCTTCGTCATGCACAACCCGGTGCTAGACATCCCGCAAGAACAATTGAGCATCCGTGATCGGCTGAACTTTTCCTGGGGGCAGGTCAGCGACATCTTCCTGCGCGTCTGGCCGTATGTATTGATAGGCGTAGGCATAGGCGCAGCCATCCACAACTGGATACCGGAAAACCTGATCACGGCGCTGATCGGTCAGGACAATTGGTGGTCAGTGCCGGTAGCAACACTGGTGGGCATACCCATGTACGCCGACATTTTCGGCACCCTGCCGATTGCCGAAGCGCTGGTAGCCAAGGGGGTCGGGCTGGGTACTGCACTAGCGTTCATGATGGCAGTGACCGCGCTCTCGCTGCCTTCACTGATCATGCTGAAAAAAGTAGTCAAGGGACCACTGCTGGGCTTGTTCTTTGGCATAGTGGTAGTCGGCATCATGCTCATAGGCTATCTGTTCAATGCCTTTTCCTACCTGTTAATCTGAACCGCGACCTCAATTCCAACCCAAGGAAAAACCATGATCATTAAAATCCTCGGCTCCGGCTGCAAGAAGTGCATCACCCTGACAGAGAACACCAAAACTGCGCTGGAAAAACTGGGCCGGCAAGCTGAAGTGGTGAAAATCACCGACTTCGCCGAGATCGCAGCCCATGGCGTGATGTCCACCCCTGCACTGGTCATAGACGACAAGGTGGTGTCGGTCGGCAAGGTACTGACAGCGGGCGAAGTGGAGGCGTTGCTGAAGCTACATTAAAGCAGGCGGGTAGAACGAGATGGTGTGGACGGGCTACCCGCGAGCAGCAAGATATTCATTTCAATTCCCGAAAATGGCGCAGATTATTTTTTGCCAGGTTGATAGATTTGGTCAAAGACGCCTCCATCGGAAAAATGTTTCTTTTGCGCGGCAGTCCAGCCGCCCACATCTGCAATCGTGTACAACTTCAGCTTTGGAAACTGGGCTGCATATTTCTTCGCAACTTTCTCGTCAGTCGGACGATAGTAGTTTTGCGCTGCCAGTTCCTGGCCTTCAGTGGTGTACAGATATTTAAGGTAGGCTTCAGCTTCCTTGCGGGTGCCGCGACGATCGACGACCTTGTCAACCACAGCGACTGGCGGTTCAGCCAGGATGCTCACTGAAGGCGCGACGATTTCAACCTTGTCCGGGCCGAGTTCCTTGATCGCCAGAATCGCTTCGTTTTCCCATGCCAGCAAGACGTCGCCTATGCCGCGTTCAACAAAAGTGGTGGTTGATCCACGCGCACCGGAGTCCAGCACCGGCACGTTTTTGTACAGCTTGCTGATGAAGTCGGTTGCTGTGGATTCGCTGCCGCCTGGTTGTTTCAACGCATACAGCCACGCTGCCAGATGGTTCCAGCGTGCACCGCCGGATGTTTTTGGATTTGGGGTAATGACGGCTACGCCCGGCTTGACCAGATCGTTCCAGTCCCTGATGCCTTTCGGATTGCCTGTGCGCACCAGGAACACGATGGTCGAGGTGTAAGGCGAGCTATTGTGCGGCAAACGTTTTTGCCAGTTTTTATCGAGCCATCCCTTTTCTGCAATCGCATCGATGTCATAGGCCAGCGCCAGAGTGACGACATCTGCTTCCAGCCCGTCAATGACAGCGCGACCCTGCTTGCCGGAACCGCCATGCGAGGCCTTGAGCTTGAGGTCATCGCCTGATTTTGCTTTCCACTCTTTGGCGAAAGCCTTGTTGAAATCCTGATACAGTTCACGCGTTGGATCGTAAGACACGTTCAACAACGATACTTCCGCTGCATGCACGGTTGGCGCAATCAATGCAATCGCGAAAGCAGTTCCTATCAATTTCTTGAGCAGCATTTTCTTTCCCCTTGAGCAAATACGTTTCTGAGGAATGAAGAGTAAAGCGCTGCCTTGAAAATCAAAACGAATTGTTTCATCGTTCCTTATGCGTTTTGCGCATAAGGACTGCAAGGCGCTTTTAAAAATCGCCTTGCTTGTCTCTCATTTCTTCGATGCTGCCAGGGTGCTGTCTATCGATGAAGTGAGTTGAAAATAAAAAAGCCGGTGCAAACAAAAAATGTTTGCACCGGCCGATCAGTAAACGTCTGCTGGTTTTTCTCTATTACCTGGTTCAGGTTCCAGTGGCAGACAACTCAAAATCAAGTACCGAAAAATACTGGCCACAGTATGACCAGCCAGGTCGCGGCTGCAAGCAACAAGGTCAGCAGCACGGCAGCACTGCCAAAATCTTTCGCATTCTTCGACAATGGATTGCGCTCCAGCGAGACACGATCGACCACCGCTTCTATCGCCGAATTGATCAGCTCGACGACCAACACCAATACAAA
>NZ_JAUSME010000035.1 GCF_030645555.1 Herminiimonas sp. | reverse complement strand
GCAAGCGGCGGACGCCTGACCGGCTACATGGCGGATGCGAACGGCGTGGTTGCAGTTGGGGCGCCGACCGAACTGAAAATCGACAAGGCCGATCTGGCCCCGCAAGCCACCAGCACCTATGACCTGGCGCTCACGCTTGATTCGCGCAAGGGTAATTTAACCGCAGCAGGATTCGACCCTAACGATCCTGCGACATTCAGCGATTCCACCTCTGCGCCGGTCTACGACAGCCTGGGTAATTCGCATACGCTGCGCACCTTCTACGTCAAGACTGCAGGCGGCCAGTGGAGCGTATTTGCCACCAATGATGGCGTGCCGGTGAACGCCACCACGCCTCCCGGCTTGCTCGGAACGATGACCTTCAATACCGGCGGCGCACTGACCGGCACTACACCTTTGCCTCTGGTGGTGCCGATGGCGGTAACCACGGGTGCGGCTACACCGTTCAATATCACGATCGACTCTACCGGCACGCAACAGTTTGCCGGTAATTTCGGCGTCAGCAGACAGCTGCCTAACGGTTATTACGCCGGCACCCTGACCACGTTCGCCGTCTCTAGCAACGGCGACATCGTCGGCCGTTACACCAATGGCGAAGTCAAGACACTGGGACAGGTCATCATGTCGGATTTTGCCAACCCCAACGGTTTGCAAAACGTCGGCGGCAACCAGTGGGTCGAGACTGCAGAATCCGGCGTTCCGATGACCAGTACGCCGGGCAGCAGCGGCCTCGGCGCAGTGCAGTCGGCCAGGGTGGAAGAGTCGAACGTTGACCTGACGTCAGAGCTGGTCAACATGATTACTGCGCAGCGCGTCTATCAAGCCAATGCGCAAACCATCAAGACGCAGGATCAGATTCTGCAGACACTGGTGAACTTGCGCTAATGCAGGTAGTGATGGCAGTCGTATCGGCTGATTTGCAAAGTTGATGCGACTGATCATAGGAGAAATGATATGGACAGACTGATATACACCGCCATGACGGGCGCCAAGCAAATCCTGGAGCAGCAGGCCACGACGTCGCACAATCTGGCCAATGTTTCGACGACCGGCTTTCGCGCCCAGCTCGATACTTTCCGCGCAGTGCCGGTGGTCGGCGAGGGATTGCCGACGCGTACTTTCGTGGTCGACTCGACAGTCGGCACCGATTTTCGTGCCGGCCCAATCCAGCAAACCGGACGCGACCTCGACGTAGCCATTCAGGGAAAAGGCTGGATGGCCGTGGAACGTGCCGATGGCACGGAAGGCTATACGCGCGGCGGCAGTCTGAAGATCAATGAAAACGGCGTGCTGCAGACGCAGTCCGGCTTGAATGTGCTGGGCGATGGCGGGCCGATCACGATCCCGCCGGATGTACATGTCACGGTCGCCAAGGATGGCACGATTTCATCGGTGCAGCTGGGCAGCAAGCCGGGCGCCACCACCGAGATCGGCCGCCTCAAACTGGTCAATCCGGATGAGCTCAACCTGGTGCGCGGCGATGATGGCCTGTTCGTGACGAAGGATGGCGAGGCGCCGGAAGTCGATGCCACCGTCAACCTTGTCAGCGGTGCAGTCGAAGGCAGCAACGTCAATGTGGTCGATGCGATGGTCAACATGATCAGCCTGGCGCGCCAGTTCGAATTACACATGAATTTATTGAAGCATGCCGAGAGTAACGCTGCCAAAGCAACTGAATTTCTCGCTTTGAATTAATGCGCGTACAGGCAGAATGAAACTAGACGCTCGCTCTATGGGCAGTTTGCCGAAACACTGGAGAAGAAAATGATACGTTCCTTATGGATTTCCAAAACAGGTCTGGATGCGCAACAAACGCAGATGGACGTCATCTCCAATAACCTGGCAAACGTCAGCACCACCGGTTTCAAGCGTTCACGCGCGGTATTTGAAGACTTGATGTACCAAAACATGCGCCAGCCGGGTGCCGCATCGTCGCAGCAGACGCAATTGCCATCCGGCCTGCAGCTGGGTACCGGCGTGCGTCCGGTCGCAACGGAGCGCATCCATACGCAGGGCAACTTGCAATTGACCAGCAACAGCAAGGACATGGCGATTGAAGGCGACGGTTTCTTCCAGGTGCTGATGCCGGACGGCACTACGGCCTACACGCGCGATGGTTCCCTGCAGACCGACAGCCAGGGCCAGCTGGTGACTGCCAGCGGTTATCCGATACAGCCTGCAATCACGCTGCCGGCCAATGCCACTGCACTCAATATCAGCCGCGACGGCATAGTCAGCGTGACGGTGCCGGGTACGACAGCATTGTCTGAAGTCGGCGCCATCCAGCTGGCGACCTTCATCAATCCGGCCGGCCTGCAAAGCCGGGGCGAAAACCTGTTTGTGGAAACCACCGCATCGGGCAATCCGAGCACCAACACGCCCGGCACCAACGGCGCCGGACTGGTCAAGCAGAATTATGTCGAGACATCGAATGTCAATGTGGTTGAAGAACTGGTCAGCATGATCCAGACCCAGCGCGCTTATGAAATCAACAGCAAGGCGATCACGACCTCGGACCAGATGCTGCAACGCTTGACGCAATTGTAAGCAGGGGAATGGCAATGAAAAAATATTTGCTGGCGATGATAGTGGCGACTAGCGCGCTGCTGGGCGGTTGCGCCATGATGCCGGAAACCATAGTGCAGACGCCATTGACGGCGCGCCCGCAGGCGGCGAACACCATCGCGCCACCGGCCAATGGCGCCATTTTCCAGTCGGCTGCCTATCGCCCGATGTTTGAAGATCGTCGCGCCCGCCTGGTCGGCGACACGATCACGATCACGATCAACGAGAAGAGTTCGGCCGGCAAGCTGGCCGGCAGTTCCGGCAGCAAGGTCGGTACGGTTACCGCAGCGGCGCCTAACCTGTTTGGCCTGTTCGGTTCCCTCACCAGCCGCCTGGATGCCAGCGCATCGACCTCATCCAAGTTTGAAGACAAGGGCGCGGTTACTTCCAGCAATAACTTCATCAGTACTCTGACTGTCACCGTGGTGGAAGTACTTTCCAACGGCAACATGATCGTCTCTGGCGAAAAACAGGTATCGCTCGACAAGGGAGCCGAGTTCATCCGCTTCTCCGGTGTCGTCGATCCAAGCACCGTCAATGCCGGCAACATCGTTTCATCGACGCAGGTAGCCGATGCGCGTATTGAATACCGTACCAACAGCCGCATCGATGGCGCTGCAGTGATGGCGATGATGGCGCGTTTCTTCCTCAGCGTGATTCCTCTGTGATGTGCTGTGGAGGCAACCAGGATTATTTATGAAAACCGTACACATGACTTCCGTTGTTAAAAAATCGCTGCAGGCCTTGCTCTGCTCGGCGTGCCTGCTGACGCCATTGGCAGCGCAGGCAGAACGCCTGAAGGATCTGACCAGCGTGCAGGGCGTACGGCAAAATCAATTGCTCGGCTATGGCCTGGTCGTCGGTCTCGACGGCAGCGGCGATCAAACCACGCAAACGCCTTTTACCGTGCAAAGCGTAGTCAGCATGATGCAGCAAATGGGCGTCAACCTGCCGCCAGGCACCAATCTACAATTGAAAAACGTGGCCGCTGTTATCGTGACGACCTCACTGCCGGCATTTGCGCAACCGGGCCAGACGCTGGATATCACGGTGTCGTCGATGGGTAACGCGAAAAGCCTGCGCGGCGGCACTTTGCTGATGACGCCGCTCAAAGGTGCGGATGGCCAGATTTACGGCATGGCGCAAGGTAACGTCGTCGTCGGTGGCGCCGGTGCGGCAGCCAACGGCAGCAAGGCGCAGATCAATCATTTGAGCGTCGGGCGCATTTCTGCGGGGGCGACGGTGGAGCGTGCAGTTGCCAGTTCGCTGGGGCAGGGCGATGTCATTTTCCTCGAATTGAAGGAAAGCGATTTTTCTACCGCCAGCCGCGTGGTGGATGCAGTCAATGCGCGCTTTGGTCCGCAAACTGCTGCGGCCCAGGACGGCCGCGTGATCCGTGTGCGTGCACCGGCGAGCAATGACGAACGCGTCAGCTTCCTGGGCGCGCTGGAAAGCATTAATGTGACGCCGGCCATCGTCGGTGCCAAGGTAATCATGAATGCGCGCACCGGCTCGGTCGTGATGAACCAGGCCGTGACGCTGGACACCTGCGCGGTATCGCACGGCAACCTGTCGGTCACTATCAATACGCAGCCTGTCATCAGCCAGCCGGCGCCATTTTCCGGTGGCCAGACGGTGGTTGCGCAGCAGTCGCAGATTGAAATCAGCAAGGAGCCGGGCAAGGTCATCCTGTTGAAGAATTCAGCTTCGCTGGCCGATGTCGTCAAGGCCTTGAATTCGATAGGCGCAACGCCGCAGGATTTGCTGGCAATACTGCAGGCGATGAAGGCATCCGGCTCGCTGCGCGCAGAACTGGAAATTATCTAGGCTCAATATGATTACGCCTGCCGACAATTCGAACAGCAGCCTCGCAATCGATGCCAAGGGTGTCGAATCGCTGAAGCAGTCAGCGCGGCAAAATTCGCCTGAATCGCTGAAGGCTGCCGCCAAGCAGTTCGAAGCGCTGTTTATGAACATGATCATGAAAAGCATGCGCGAAGCCACGCCGCAAGAAGGCGTGTTCGACAATCAGCAGACCAAGATGTACACGTCGATGCTGGACCAGCAGTTGAGCCAGAACATGGCGAGCCGTGGGGTAGGGCTGGCTGATGTGTTGATACGCCAATTGTCGAATACCCAGATGAATGCTGCAGTCTCGGGCGAGGAAGCCGGCGCATCGAATGCCCTGCCATCGACCGATACCACCAGCATGCGCACCGAAATCATGCGCTCCATGGCCGAGCGCAATGCGCTTGCCGCGCAACGTTCAAATGCTGCGCACGGCGTGCAGGCAAGCGGCGGCGCCGTTGCTGCATCCTCTTCCAAGCCGGCACACATACAGGTTTTCCAGGATAAATTGACGGCCCATGCAGAAGAAGCCAGCCGTACGACCGGCATTCCTGCCAAGTTCATGCTGGGACAAGCCGCGCTGGAAAGCGGCTGGGGCAAGCATGTGATACGCACCGCAGATGGCGGCACCAGTCATAATCTTTTTGGCATCAAGGCGACGGGCAGCTGGAAAGGCAAGACCGTCGATGCAGTGACGACTGAATATGTGAATGGCGTGGCGCAAAAACGGGTGGAAAAATTCCGCGCCTACGATTCGTATGCGGACTCGTTCCGCGATTATGCAAAATTGCTGCGCGATAATCCGCGTTATGAAAAAGTACTGGCGAATGCAAGCGATGTGAAGGGTTTTGCACAAGGCTTGCAGCGCGCCGGTTATGCGACGGATCCTAACTATGCAGCGAAACTGACCAACATCATCAATCGTAACTTGTCTGCCTGATACCTGTTGTGATGGTGTGTAGTTATGCATTGCACAAGTTTCAAAACTATCCATTCAAGTTTTCCATCGGTTTGCCGTACACATCGATATAGCGTTTAAAAGATAAACATGGCCAATATTCTCAGCATCGCCCAGAGTGGACTTGCCGCAGCACAGGCGGGAATTGCCACGACAGGACACAATATCGCCAACCAGGCAACGCCAGGTTACAGCCGACAATTGGTCATACAGGCGTCGATGGGCGGGCAGAACCTGGGCTACGGTTTTATTGGTAACGGCACCAGGGTAGAGACTGTCCAGCGGGTTTATAACGACTTTCTCGGCACGCAGGCGATCAGCACCCAGGGTAGCGCCAGCCAGCTGGCCACTTACTATGCGCAAATCAGCAAGATCAATAACATGATCGCTGATTCGTCGTCCGGCCTGACCCCTGTGCTGCAGGATTTCTTCAAGGGCATCCAGGATCTGGTGGCCAATCCGGCTTCTACCTCATCGCGCCAAGCCATGCTGTCGGGAGCCGAATCGCTGGCGGCGCGCTTCCAGAACATGTCGGGTCAGCTGCAAAGCATGAACGATGGAGTCAATACTGAGATCAGCGCTGCAGTCACCAATATCAACGCCTACGCCAAGCAGATCGCACAATTGAATGATGCGATCGGCAAGGCGCAGAATGGCACAGGACAGCCGCCGAATGATTTGCTCGATCAGCGCGATCTGGTGATTTCCGAGCTGTCCAAGCAAACCAAGGTATCGGTAGTCAAGCAGGAAAGCGGTTACGGCGTCTTTATCGGCAATGGCCAGCCGCTGGTGGTGGGCACCGACGTGCTGGAACTCAAGACCATCGCATCGCCAACCGACTTGAGCCGGCTGGAAGTGGGTTATGTCACCAATGGCAATACCATCATCCTGCCGGAAAATTCTTTGGTCGGTGGCAATCTGGGTGGCTTATTCGACTATCGCAGCAAAACGCTGGATACGATGCAGAATTCCCTGGGCCGGATTGCGATAGGCCTGGCAGAAACCTTCAATGCGCAGCACAAGCTGGGGCAGGACCAGAACGGTGCGCTGGGCGGCGACTTTTTCAGCATGGCGGCGCCGCTCGTCAATACCAGCAACAACAATACAGGTACGGCAGTAATCGGCGCCAGCATCACCAATGTTTCGGCGCTGACAACCAACGACTATCGTCTGTCTTACGATGGCACCAATTACAAAGTCACGCGTATGCCTGACAGCGTGTCCATGTATTCGGGCGCTGCGTTTCCTGGTGCGGCGATAGACGGCGTGAGCTTCTCGCTGACCTCGGGTACGATGGCGGCCGGTGATGAATTCATCGTCAAGCCGACGATCAACGGCGCAGCGAATTTCAATGTGTTGATCAACGATCTGTCGAAAATCGCCGCCGGCACCCCGATTCGTACCGCCGCGCCAACCGCCAATAGCGGCAGCGGTACGATCAGTTCCGGCAAGGTCGACGCCAGCTTTGCCCTCGCGAATATTGCGACGCCTGTCACGCTGACCTACGATGGCACATCGCTGCCACCAACCCTGACCGGCTTTCCCGCGACTGCAGTCACTGTGACGACCAATGGCGTGGCAACGACCTTTGCTTCGGGCACACCGGTCACCTACACGGCTGGTTCCACCATCTCGTTTGCCGGCATGGCAATCGAGATCGCTGGTGCTCCAGCCGATGGCGACACATTTACCATCAGCGCCAATTCAAATGGCAGTGGCGACAATCGCAACATGCTGGCCTTGGGCGAACTGCAAACCAAGAAGGTATTGCAGGGCGGGACGACAAGCTACAACAGCGCTTATAGCCAGGTTGTGAGCATGGTCGGCAACAAGGCGCGTGAGCTGCAGACCAATAGTGCGGCCGAAACGACATTGCTGAAACAGATACAAACCGCGCAACAATCGGAGTCGGGTGTCAATCTGGACGAAGAAGCGACCAATTTACTGCGTTATCAACAGGCATATCAGGCGTCGGGCAAGGTCATGCAGGCCGTCAGCGACATGTTCGATGTTTTGATCTCGTTAGCTCGATAGGAATAAAGATCATGCGCATCAGCACCAATACCATGTATGAAATGGGTTCGCGGCAGATCAGCGAGTTGCAGGTTGGCCTGGCCAAAACACAGCAGCAGATTTCCACCAATCGCCGCATCCTGACGCCAGCCGATGACCCGGTTGCGGCGGCAGCCGCATTGGGCATGGACCAGGCCCTGTCGATCAATGCACAGTTTACAACCAATCGCTCGAACGCCAAAAGCGCATTGTCCGAGGAAGAAAGCGTCTTGCAAAGCGTCACCTCCTTGCTGCAATCGGTCAAGGATGTGATAGTCGGTGCCGGCAATGGTGCATTGGACGATGCGCAACGCAAAATGTATGCGACCCAGTTGCACAGCAATTTTGATGAACTGCTGGGTCTGGCAAATTCGCGCGACAGCAGCGGCAATTACATTTTTTCCGGATATCAAACATCTTCCCAGCCTTTTTCGAAGTCGGTGTCGGGAGCGGCCTATGCCGGCGACCAGGGACAGCGCATGACCCAGGTGGAAGCAGCGCGTCAATTGGCGACCAGCGATTCCGGAAGCACGGTTTTTGAAGGTGCTTCCACCGGGAATGGCCGTTTCGTTACCGCCGCCGGAGCCAGCAACACCGGTAGCGGATTGATCAGTACCGGATCGGTCGCTGACCTTGCGCAACTGACCGACCACGACTTTGCCGTCACGTTCACTGTCAATGCCACGACGGGTGCAACGACTTATCTGGTGACTGAAACGCCGGTGCCAGCGATACCTGCAACGGCGCAGCCTTATGTCAGTGGGCAGGCGATTACATTCGGCGGGATGCAATTCGACATCAAAGGCAGTCCGGAGAATGGCGATACGTTCAGCGTCAAGCCGAGTACCCAGCAAAGCATATTCACCACGATCACTGATCTTATTGCGACCTTGTCTACTTCGGCAGCCGGCAGCAATGGGAAAACAAAACTGGCCAACAACCTGGCAACAGCGAACAACAACGTGGCAAATGCGCTCGACAATATTTCGTCTATCCGCTCCTCGGTTGGTTCGCGTTTGAAGGAAATCGACAATCTCGATAGCGCCGGCTCTGAATTGAAGATTCAGTACACCAAGACCTTGACTGATTTGCAGGACATCGATCCGGTAGAGGCGTACTCACGCTTTACGCAGCAGCAATACACGCTGGAAGCAGCGCGCCAGTCCTTCATCAAGATTTCCGGCCTGTCGCTGTTCAACATGCTTAGCTGATGGCTGGACTTGCCTGTGCAGTTGCCTGGGCAGGTCAGTCACAAGCGCGCCGCGTTTTTATTTGAGCGGCGCCAGCGCCACGGTAATTCTACCCATCGCATCTATACCTTCCTGCAACAGGCTGACGATCGGATTCATCAAATAGGGCAAGACCAAGCCTATCATGATGAACCCGACCCCGATGGTGATCGGGAAACCGATACCAAAAATGTTCAATTGCGGCGCTGCCCGCGTCAAGATACCGAGTGCGATATTCGTGATCAGCAAGGCGGCGACGATAGGCAGCGACAACTGCACGCCTGCGCTGAAGATGCGCCCCCCCCATTTGACTACCTCCAGCATGCCGCCGGCAGAGACAAAGCTGCTGGAAACCGGCAGCAACTCGAAGCTTTGCGCCAGCGTGGAAAGGACGACCAGGTGCAGATTGCTCGCCAGGTAAATCATCAGCGTGAGTAGCGCAAGAAACTGGCTGATTGCCGATGAGTGTGCGCGTGTCTGCGGATCGAAGAAGCTGGCAAAACCCAGGCCCATCGTCATGCCGCTGATTTCGCCCGCCATTTCGACACCTGCGAACACGATGCGCATCGCAAAGCCCATTGCAAGACCGATCAGCAGTTGCTGCATCAGTATCAGCAGGCCGGTGGGCGACATCGGGTCCATCGCCGGCAGCGCTGGCACGGTGGGTGCAATGATCAATGCCAGCATGATGCCGAGCCCGATCTTGACCCGTGCCGGCACGCTCACGTTGCCAAACAGCGGGGCGACAGAAATCAATCCTATGATCCGCGTAAGCGGCCACATGAATGAGGCTATCCAGGTGTTCAGTTCTGCGCTGGTAAGGGTGATCATGCCGCTCGGTAGTGGAGCTGGGGATGCTAGCTGACGAGCAAGGGAATGCTGGTGAACATTTCGCGCATGTAATCAAGCATGACGGTCAACATCCACGGCCCGGCTATCACCAGTGCGGCAAAAATGCCGATCAATTTCGGAATGAATGACAGCGTGGTTTCATTGATCTGGGTCGCGGCCTGGAAGATGCTGACGACCAGGCCGATGGCAAGCGCAACCAGCAGCATGGGCGCCGCTACCATGACGGTGACTTCAATCGCATGGCGACCCAGGGTCATGACACTTTCGGGAGTCATCGCAAATCCTCAGTAAAAACTTTGTGCCAGCGAACCGATCAATAGCTGCCAGCCATCGACCAGTACAAACAGCATTAACTTGAATGGCAGTGCCACAATCGAAGGCGACACCATCATCATGCCCATCGACATCAGTACGCTGGCGACCACCATATCGATGATCAGGAAGGGGATGAAGATGGCGAAGCTGATCTGGAATGCCGTTTTCAATTCGCTGGTGATGAAAGCCGGCACCAATACGCGCAGCGGAATATCTTCCGGGCCTTGCAGTTCCGGCCCCTTGGACATTTTCACGTACAGCGCCAGATCGGATTCGCGTGTTTGCTTGATCATGAAAGTCTTCAGCGGTGCCACGCCTTTTTCGAGCGCTTCGCCCATTTGTATCTTGTTGGCGGCAAACGGCTGATAGGCATCGACGTAAATTTTATCCAGCACCGGACTCATGACAAACAGTGTCAGAAACAGTGCGAGTCCGATGATGACCTGGTTCGGTGGCGAGCTCTGGGTGCCGAGCGCCTGACGCAACAGCGAGAGTACGATGATGATGCGGGTAAAGCTGGTCATCATCAGCAATGCGGCGGGCAGGAAGGACAGCCCGGTCAGCAGCAGCAGGGTTTGCAGGCTGAGAGAATAAGTCTGACCGCCGCCCGCGGTCGGGACGCTGGTCAGTGCCGGCAGGCCGGCTTGTTGTGCGATGGCCGCAAGCGGCAACGCGAACAGCAAGAAAGGCAGACAGCGGCGTGTCCGTATCGAGAGCTTATTGGCCATTACGTTTTTCGATTGTTTGCGCAAGCCAGGTCGAAAAATTTTTCGCAGGTGCGGCGTCAGTGACGGCAGTTATTTCTTGTCGTGGCATCGTGCTCAGCGCATTGACGCGACCGGGGGCGACCCCGACGACTATCCACTGATCGGCTATTTCAACCACGACGATACGTTCACGGCTGCCGACGCTGACGCCGCCGATGATCTTGACATGGGCGGCGCTGATGCCTTTTGCCGCATTGAAGCGGCGCAACAACCACGCAGAGGCAGCCATCAAGCCGAGTACCACCAGCAAGCCCAGCGTTACCTGCACCAGGTTGCCGGCGGCCGATGAACTTGCGCTGGCTGCGTCTGCAGCATGCGCAACTGCTGCTGCCGGCCACAGCGCGAGCAAGGCAAGGCGTATGCAAATCATCGGTTCAGCTTGCGGATGCGTTCGGACGGCGTGATGATATCGGTCAGACGGATGCCGAACTTGTCATTGACGACAACGACTTCGCCCTGGGCGATCAGGCAGCCGTTGACCAATACATCCATAGGTTCGCCTGCCAGGCCATCGAGTTCGACCACGGAACCCTGCGCCAATTGCAGCAAATTCTTGATGGCGATTTTGGTGCGCCCCAGTTCAACTGTCAGCTGTACCGGGATGTCGAGTATGAAATCGATATCGTTGTGCGTGCCGGTCTTCAGGTCGCCGCCGGAGAAATCCTTGAATACAGTGGCAGTTGCCGGTTTGGGTGCCAGCGCCGCAGCTTCGGCTTCGGTCTGCACCTGCTCGGCCATGGCTGCGCCCCAATCGTCCTCTGCAGCCGTTTGGGATTCGTTTTCTTCACTCATGATCTTCTCCTTGCATTGAATCGTGTGCGCTATAAATCAGTTTTTCCACGCGCAGTGCATATTGCCCATTCAGTTTCCCATACGAGCATTCCATCACCGGCACGCCGTCGACTTCTGCCGTAATCTGATCCGGTACGGCAATGGAAATGACATCGCCGATCTTCATGTTCAGTATGTCGCCCAGTGTTACTTTTGCCGAACCCATGTTGGCCAGGATTTCAACTTCTGCAGTCTGGATCTGTTGCGTCATCAAACGGATCCAGCGCTTGTCCATTTCCAGCGTTTCGCCCTGCATGCTGCTGGTCAGCAGATCGCGGATAGGCTCGATCATCGAGTAGGGCACGCAGAAGTGCAGGTCGCCGCTGACCGGGCCGAGTTCGATCGTGAAAGTCGTGGCCACCACAACTTCATTCGGCGTGGCGATGTTGGCGAACTGCGTATTCATTTCCGAACGGATGTATTCGAATTCGACCGGATAAACCGGCTCCCACGATTTGGCGTAGGTTTCGAAAATGATGCCGAGTATGCGCTGGATGATGCGTTGCTCGGTTTGCGTAAAGTCGCGACCCTCAACCCGGGTATGGAAGCGGCCATCGCCACCGAACAGGTTATCGACCAGCAGGAATACCAGGTTCGGATCGAGGACGATCAGGCCGGTACCGCGCAGCGGTTTCATGTGTATCAGGTTGAGATTGGTCGGCACGACCAGGTTGCGGATGAATTCGCTGTACTTGGATACGCGTACCGGACCGATCGATACTTCCGCGCTGCGATGCAAAAAGTTGAACAGGCCTATGCGCAGCAGGCGTGAAAAACGTTCATTGATAATTTCCAGCGTCGGCATCCGGCCGCGCACGATGCGCTCCTGGGTTGCCAGATTATAGGGGCGTACGCCCGCAGTATCTTCCGGTTTGCCAGCCTCATCCTGATCGCCATTGACGCCCTTTAGCAGAGCATCAACTTCTTCTTGTGAGAGGAAATTATCGGCCATGGTTTTATTGCACGACGAAAGAGGTAAACAAGACGCTGCTTACTTTCATGGTCGGGCCCTGTGGTGTAAACGGTTGTTTAAAAATGGCAAGGATTTCTTCAGACAATTTGTTCTTTCCTTCTGTCGTCAGGATTTCCGATGCCTTCTTGCTCGACAATAAAAGCAGCAGACGGCTGCGCACATGCGGCATGTACAACTTGATCAAATCAACCTGCGCCTGATCAGCCACTTGCAGGGTAAAGCTGGTTTGCAGAAACTGCTCGCCATTTTCAGCCTGCAGGTTAACGGTGAATGTCTCCATAGGCAAAAAAACCGGCGGCTTGGCTTCTGCTTCTACTGCCTTGGCTGCCGGTGCGTGCGCTGCCTTTTGCCCCAGGAAGTACCATGCGCCAGCACCACCGCCAGCCACTACGATCAACAGCGCAAGCACGATAATCAATAATTTTGATTTCTTCGGTTTTTCTGCAGATACATCTGTTTTTGGGGCTGCCTTTGTTGCCATCTGTTTTCCTCAGGTACGGCATGCTTTTTTGGGTACATGCCATTATTAAAAAAAAACGACGCACAGGATGCATGGAAAAGAGAGGGGAATACGACGCATATCATCGTATTCACGTCATGCCATCCTGCGGTCGCTTTTTCCTGCGGAGGACCATAAAGCCTGCGGCCATTACAGAACTCCTGCTCAAGGCGCTATTAGACCATTATTCATTGCGGCAGACACCCGCATGTGCGAAAAGAATACGGTTTTTGATGGATGGCGAGAGATTGTGTTACTGCCAATGACCCGCTCGGCACACGGGAGCGATTCAGCTCCTCATGTGGTTTCACAATTGCCGGCCGAAAATTTCACACTATGGCATCAGGCAAAGGTGTCAACTATCCCGGTACCTGCAGATGAAACCGGCACATGGCTGACATGGATGGCAGGATCAGCTGCATTGCCGTTCTGGCTGGCCTGGCGTCCATTCTGACGCTGTTCACTGAATGCATTTTGTTGACTGGACGTGCCGGCACTGACGCTGGACTGGCCCAGTTGTATGCCGGCTTCATTGAGCATTTCGCGCAGGCGCGGCATGGCGGCTTCCAGCGCATGCCGCACTTCAGGTTGATGCGCGGTGAAGTTGGCTGTGGCTTGATTGTTCGATACATTCAAGGTGACTTGCATCGGTCCCAGATCGGGCGGATTCAGTATCAGGGTTGCAGTCTGTTGGGCGCCTTGCACCATCCACACCACTTTTTGACCGAGAGCCTGACTCCAGTCGGGGCTGCCGACTTGCGGTGCCAGCTTGCTGGATTGCGCACCCTGGATATCATTGAGCTGCTGGAGCGCCGCCGTTGTGACTGCAGCGATGTTCTGCGGATTCGTCACGGTGGCTGGTTCAAATGCCTTGGCCGTCTGGAGCGCAACGGCGGCCAGTTCGACATCGGCCTTGACCGGTGCGCTGGCTGCTGGCGCCGCTGCCTTGCTGCTGTCGCCGGTGGCTGTCGTGGCCTTGTCGAGCGCGGCGACGAAATCGGATGCCTTGCCTATTGCATCTTTTTCGCTGGCGCCTGCGGCAGTGGTGGCGGCGCCAAGAGTGGTATCGAGTGCCGTGTCGGTAGCGCCGATCCTGGTTGCGGCCTCGCTTGCCGGCAGTGCATCCGTTGCCACTGCTGCGGGTGTGGCGGCAGTATTTGCCTGCACCAGCGAGGCGATGAAAGCGAGCATTTCTGCAGAGGCGGCTATCGGCTCTGCATCGGCCTCGTTGCCATCGGCTATCGCGCTGGTATTGTCTTCGTCCGTTGCTTTTGCAGTATCTTTGGCATTCGTGCCGGAGGCTTCATTCTTCGCCTCGTTCTTCATTTTATCGCCGCTATTTGAATTATCTTTTTGCGCGTTTTTTGCCACTTCACTGGTGTTGCCCGCATTGTTGCGATCGGCGATTTCACGCGACAGCACCTGGTTGAAGGCGCCGGCTTCGGATGAAGATGCCGCATCCTGCTTGCTGTTGTTCGCAGGCGCCGCTATCACGGGGAGAGCATTGTTGATGGTTGAAGTATTCATGATGCTGCCGCCTGTTCTGGTGGTTTATCTTTTGTACAGAAATTGCCTTGCCGCGTGTTCATCCGTCTGCTTTTGATCGCGTTTGCTTTCTGCCTGCTGCTTGCTCTTTAATGCCCGATTTGCCAGCGTGCCGTACGACATGCGCTTGCGCTCGCTGGCCTGCCACGCAGTTCGTTCACGTTCGACGCGGACATGTGCATCGCGTACTACCAGCTTCTGGCTGTCTATCGCCTGTTCCAGCTTGTCCATGAAAAGCTGGAAATTGCGATAACCCATCGCCGTCAAACCGGTTGTCAGGTTCTGCTGAAAGCGCGCCGCATAATCGTCGCGGTACTGCATCAGCAAGGCCAGTTTTTGCTCGGTTTCCTCGGCTGCCTTCATGCATTGCCCCAGACGTTTGGCAGCCTCGTCGGTTTCCTTGGTGGCCAGCTCTATCAGTGTGTCTAATGCAGAAGATGTAGCCATTTTGGGTAATTATATTTTTTTGCGAGCGCCGGCTATCGCTCGAATAGCGAGGCAAGTTGCCCCAAGCTCTCGTTTATGTCGCTGCGTTCGGTAATGTCCTGTTGTAAAAACAACTCTATTTCCGTGTTCAGCGCAATCGCTTCATCCAGTACCGGATCGGCCCCTGCACTATAAGCGCCGACGCTGATCAAGTCACGATTGCGCTGATAGCGTGAAGTCAGCTGCTTGAGCTTGCGCGTCTGTTTTTGATGTTCCGGCGTGGTGATGTTGTGCATGGCGCGGCTGATCGATTGCTCGATATCGATGGCCGGGTAATGGCCGGCTTCGGCCAGCGAGCGGTTGAGCACGATGTGGCCGTCCAGAATTGCGCGTGCGGCATCGGCGATCGGATCCTGTTGATCGTCGCCCTCGGTCAGTACCGTGTAAAAAGCCGTGATCGAGCCGCCGCCTTCCTTGCCGTTGCCGGCACGCTCTACCAGTGCGGGCAGCTTGGCAAAGACCGATGGCGGATAACCCTTGGTTGCCGGCGGCTCACCGATGGCCAGCGCAATTTCACGTTGCGCCATCGCGTAACGTGTCAGTGAATCCATGATCAACAGCACGTTCTTGCCTTCATCGCGGAAGTGTTCGGCGATGGCAGTCGCGTAGGCGGCGCCTTGCAGGCGCATCAGTGGCGGTGTGTCGGCCGGTGCCGCAACGACGACGGAACGTGCCAGCCCCTCGGTGCAGAGGATCTGTTCTATGAATTCCTTGACCTCGCGACCCCGTTCGCCGATCAGGCCGACCACGATCACATCGGCCGTGGTGTAACGCGCCATCATGCCGAGCAAGACGCTTTTGCCGACGCCGGAGCCGGCGAACAAGCCCATGCGCTGGCCACGTC
>NZ_JAUSME010000021.1 GCF_030645555.1 Herminiimonas sp. | reverse complement strand
GCTGGTAATAGGAGAATATCAATGAGTATGAGCGATCCTATCGCCGATATGCTGACCCGTATCCGCAATGCGCAAGTTGTGCAAAAAACGTCGGTGGCAATGCCATCGTCGAAAGTCAAAATTGCCATCGCCAACGTCCTGCGTGACGAGGGTTACATTGAAGACTACGCCGTGACAGAAGCTGCTGGTAAGGCAGAACTGAAAATCGGTTTGAAATATTATGCCGGTCGTCCCGTCATTGAGCGCTTGGAGCGCGTATCCCGTCCAGGATTGCGCGTCTACAAGGGCAAAGACGAAATTCCAAACGTCATGAACGGTTTGGGTGTGGCGATTGTGTCGACACCAAAAGGTGTCATGACTGACCGCAAAGCGCGCGCAACCGGTGTCGGTGGCGAAGTTATTTGCTACGTCGCCTAAGGAGTGCAAGATGTCACGTGTAGGTAAAATGCCAATTGCACTGCCTAGTGGCGCGGAAGCGACCATTACTGCAGCGCAAATCACAGTAAAAGGCCCGTTGGGTTCGCTGTCACAGTCCTTGAATGGCCTGGTACAGATCGAGAACAACAGCGGTACGCTGAATTTTAAAGCCGCCAACGACAGCCGCGAAGCAAATGCGATGTCCGGTACCTTGCGCGCATTGGTCAATAACATGGTCAATGGCGTAACCAAAGGCTTTGAAAAGAAATTGACGCTGGTTGGCGTTGGTTACCGTGCGGCAGCGCAGGGTGACAAGCTGAACCTTTCGTTGGGTTTCTCGCATCCGGTCGTGCACCAGATGCCAGCGGGCGTGAAGGTTGAAACGCCGACGCAAACCGAGATCCTGATCAAAGGCATCGACCGCCAGCAAGTTGGTCAAGTGGCTGCTGAAGTCCGCGCATACCGCAGTCCTGAGCCTTACAAAGGCAAGGGCGTTCGTTATTCGGACGAAGTGGTTGTGATTAAAGAAACCAAGAAGAAGTAAGGGTTGACGATGGATAAGAAACAATCACGTCTGCGCCGCGGACGCCAAACTCGAGCAAAGATTGCCGAGTTGAAGGTGGTTCGCCTGGCAGTGCATCGTACCAATTTGCACATCTACGCCAGCATCATCGGACCGGATGCCAAGATTTTGGCCTCGGCTTCGACACTCGAAGCGGAAGTGCGCCTCGAGTTGGCTGGCCAATCCGGCAAAGGTGGTAATACCGCCGCTGCAGCATTGGTAGGCAAGCGCGTTGCAGAAAAAGCACTGAAAGCAGGAATCGCCGAAGTTGCGTTTGATCGCTCCGGTTTCCGTTATCACGGCCGCGTTAAAGCAGTAGCTGAAGCTGCGCGTGAAGCTGGTCTGAAGTTCTAAGGAAGAATCGTCATGGCAAAAATGCAATCGAAAATGCAAAGCGAGAAGCCGGACGACGGCATGCGCGAAAAAATGATCGCGGTCAACCGTGTGACCAAAGTGGTCAAGGGTGGTCGTATCATGGGTTTCGCTGCACTTGCAGTCGTTGGTGATGGCGATGGCCGCATCGGTATGGGTAAGGGCAAGTCGAAAGAAGTGCCAGTTGCCGTACAAAAAGCAATGGAAGAAGCTCGCCGTAAAATGATCAAGGTCACGTTGAAAAACGGCACCTTGCAACATATGGTTACCGGTAAGCATGGTGCATCGTCAGTATTGATGCTGCCAGCTAAAGAAGGTACGGGCGTTATCGCCGGCGGTCCAATGCGCGCAATTTTTGAAGTAATGGGTGTGACGAACGTGGTGGCGAAATCCACTGGTTCGACCAATCCTTACAACATGGTTCGTGCGACTCTGGAAGGCTTGGCAAAAATGAATACCGCTTCGGAAATTGCAGCCAAGCGCGGCAAGTCTGTCGAAGAAATTCTGGGCTAAGGTGAGCACAATGGCAAAGACAGTTAAAGTTACATTGGTCAAGGGTCTGATCGGCACACGCGAAACACATCGTGCTACCGTACGCGGCCTTGGCTTGCGCGGTATCAATTCGGTATCCGAATTGGAAGACACGCCGTCAGTTCGCGGCATGATTAACAAAGTATCGTACCTCGTGAAAGTAGTGTCGTAAGCTTCGGCTTGCACACGGAGAACATCATGGAATTGAATACTATTCAACCAGCAGACGGCGCCAAGCATTACAAGCGTCGCGTCGGTCGCGGTATCGGCTCCGGCCTGGGCAAGACAGCCGGCCGTGGTCACAAAGGTCAAAAATCCCGTTCAGGCGGTTTCCATAAAGTCGGTTTCGAAGGCGGTCAAATGCCTTTGCAACGTCGTTTGCCTAAGCGTGGTTTCAAATCGCTGGCAACGCCATACAAAGCAGAAGTTCGCTTGTCCGATCTGGAAGCATTGCCAGTAACGGAAATCGATATCCTGGCATTGAAACAAGCCGGCGTTATTGGTGAACTGGCACGCGTTGTTCGCGTCATCCTGTCCGGTGAGCTCACTAAAAAAGTGACACTCAAAGGCTTGATCGCGACCAAAGGCGCAAAAGCAGCGATCGAAGCCGCTGGCGGTTCAGTTGCGTAAGTTTGTAGTCTGATAACGGAGTAATAATTGGCGACTACTCCTCAGTTAGCTAAGGGCGCATCCAGTGGTTTTCCATGGGATCGCCTGTGGTTTCTGCTCGGTGCGTTGGTAGTATTCCGCATCGGCGCGCACATCCCTGTTCCGGGCATCAATCCGGACGAGTTGGCGCAGTTGTTCAAGCAAAATCAAGGTGGCATCCTGGGCATGTTCAACATGTTCTCCGGTGGCGCTTTGTCCCGCTTCACGGTTTTTGCGCTCGGCATCATGCCGTACATTTCTGCATCGATCATCATGCAATTAATGTCGGTAGTGTCGCCGCAGTTGGAAGCGTTGAAAAAAGAAGGCGAATCCGGCCGTCGCAAGATTACGCAGTACACCCGCTACGGCACATTGCTGCTGGCAACCTTCCAGGGTTTGGGTATTGCAGTTGCGCTGGAATCGCAAGCAGGTCTGGTGATAGATCCGGGCATGGCATTCCGTCTGACGACAGTGATTACGCTGGTCACAGGTACGATGTTCCTGATGTGGTTGGGCGAGCAGATTACCGAGCGTGGCCTGGGTAATGGCATCTCGATCATCATCTTTGCCGGTATCGCTGCAGGTTTGCCTAGTGCAGTTGCAGGTTTGTTTGAGCTGGTTCGTACCGGTTCGATGAATGCGCTGTCGGCAATTCTGATCTGTCTGGTTGTTGCTGCAGTGACGTATCTGGTGGTGTTCATCGAACGCGGCCAACGCAAGATCCTGGTGAACTATGCGAAGCGTCAGGTAGGTAACAAGATTTACGGTGGTCAAAGCAGTCATTTGCCACTGAAGCTGAACATGGCTGGTGTGATACCTCCGATTTTCGCTTCGTCGATCATTCTGTTCCCGGCGACGATTACGAGTTGGTTCACATCAGGCGAAACGAATAGTTCCTTTGTCCGTTTCCTGAAAGATCTCGCTGCGTCGATGGCGCCGGGTGAACCTATCCATGCCTTGCTGTATGCTGCTGCGATTATTTTCTTCTGCTTCTTCTATACCGCACTGGTATTCAACAGCAAAGAGACAGCTGATAATTTGAAAAAGAGTGGTGCGTTTGTTCCAGGCATACGTCCTGGCGATCAAACCGCTCGTTATATAGACAAGATTTTGACTCGGTTGACGTTGGCTGGCGCGGTCTACATTACGCTGGTTTGCTTGTTGCCTGAGTTCCTGATTGCCCGCTGGAAGGTCCCATTCTATTTTGGTGGTACATCCCTTCTGATTATTGTAGTGGTAACGATGGATTTCATGGCTCAGGTGCAGAATTACGTGATGTCGCAGCAATATGAATCGCTGCTGCGCAAAGCGAATTTCAAGGGCGGGAATCCGACGCGTTAAGCGCGAGGATAACGGGCAAACGAATGGCAAAAGACGACGTAATCCAAATGCAGGGGGAGATTCTAGAAAATCTCCCAAACGCGACATTTCGAGTTAAGTTGGAAAATGGGCACGTAGTGCTTGGTCATATTTCAGGAAAAATGCGCATGAACTATATACGCATTCTGCCTGGTGACAAGGTGACGGTAGAATTGACACCTTATGATCTAAGTAGGGCACGTATCGTGTTCCGTACTAAGTAACTTTAAAAACGAATCAAGAACTGTAAGAAAGAGGGCAAAAATGAAAGTGCTCGCATCAGTCAAGCGGATCTGCCGCAACTGTAAGATCATCAAGCGCAAGGGCGTCGTTCGAGTAATTTGCATCGAACCGCGTCATAAGCAGCGCCAAGGTTAATTTAACGTTATTGATTGAGGAATAACGAATGGCACGTATCGCAGGGGTAAACGTACCCAATCATCAACATACCGTAATCGGTCTGACCGCTATTTATGGTATTGGCCGCCCACGTGCGCAAAAAATTTGCGACACTACAGGTGTTCTGACCACTAAAAAGGTTAAAGATCTGGACGATAACGAGCTGGAAAAGCTGCGCGATGAAATTGCAAAATTCATCGTCGAAGGCGATCTGCGTCGTGAAATCTCGATGAATATCAAGCGCCTGATGGACTTGGGTTGCTATCGTGGTATGCGTCACCGCAAAGGCTTGCCTTGCCGTGGTCAGCGTACCCGCACTAATGCTCGTACTCGCAAGGGTCCGCGTAAGGCAGCACAATCGCTGAAGAAATAATCCAAGCACGCAGTTTTACTAGTCGTCGGATTCAAGGAAAGAATTATGGCAAAAGCACCTAATAACGCCGCAGCAGCACGTGTGCGTAAAAAAGTTAAAAAGAACGTTGCTGAAGGCATCGCGCACGTACACGCGTCTTTCAACAACACCATCATCACGATCACCGATCGCCAGGGCAATGCGCTTTCATGGGCAACGTCCGGCGGTGCCGGCTTCAAGGGTTCGCGTAAATCGACTCCGTTTGCAGCGCAGGTTGCAGCAGAAGCAGCTGGCAAGGTCGCGCTTGAATGCGGCATCAAGAATCTGGAAGTGCGTATCAAGGGCCCAGGCCCAGGTCGTGAATCGGCTGTGCGTGCGTTGAACAATCTCGGTATCAAAATTACCCAGATTCAAGACGTTACACCAGTGCCGCATAACGGTTGCCGCCCTCCTAAGCGTCGTCGTATCTAAGCATTTGTCTTAACGGTAGTTTGTTGTGCCGTAATTCGCCCGCCAAAGACCTTGGCGGGTTTTGTTCTTAAGCCCACCGTCTGATGAAGGCAGGTCAGACTAGCGCTCAATGAATTTGTTTTCGCAAGAAGATTCATTCGGGGCGTCATATATCTAAAGGAAATTCTCGTGGCACGTTATATTGGACCTAAAGCAAAACTCTCCCGTCGTGAAGGTACCGACCTTTTCCTGAAAAGCGCACGTCGTTCGCTGGACTCGAAATGCAAACTTGATTCGAAACCTGGTCAGCATGGTCGCACTTCCGGTGCTCGTACCTCCGACTACGGCAATCAATTGCGTGAGAAGCAAAAAGTAAAACGCATGTACGGCATCTTGGAACGCCAGTTCCGCCGCTACTTCGCTGAAGCAGACCGTCGCAAGGGCAACACCGGCGAAACACTGTTGAAATTGCTCGAAGCGCGTCTCGACAACGTCGTCTATCGCATGGGTTTCGGTTCGACACGTGCTGAAGGCCGTCAGTTGGTTTCGCACAAAGCGTTCACCGTCAACGGTATCGTTGTCAACATCGCTTCGTACCAGGTCAAGCCAGGCGACATCGTTGCTGTTCGTGAAAAATCGAAAAAGCAAGTGCGTATCGTTGAAGCACTGTCGCTGGCTGAACAAATCGGTATGCCAGCATGGGTATCGGTTGATGCGAAGAAAATGGAAGGTACTTTCAAGTCGCTTCCAGATCGCAGCGAAATCGCCGCAGACGTCAACGAATCGTTGATCGTCGAATTGTATTCGCGTTAATTCTGAATTCCCGGCCCACCAATTTCTGGTGGGCTTTTTTCGTCATGCCATCAGCCTTATCGGTGTAATGAGCCGAGGGTATTGAAAAGGACATTTCATGCAAAACAGTTTGTTGAAGCCACGTATTATCGAAGTCGAAGTTCTCGGCGCAGGTCACGCTAAAGTCGTGATGGAGCCGTTTGAGCGCGGCTATGGCCACACCCTGGGCAACGCACTGCGTCGCGTCCTGTTGTCTTCGATGGTTGGCTACGCGCCGACAGAAGTCACGATCGCCGGTGTTGTGCACGAATATTCATCACTCGACGGCGTGCAGGAAGACGTCGTTGATATGCTGCGGAATCTGAAGGGCGTTGTGTTCAAGTTGCACAACCGTGACGACGTCACCCTGATCCTGAAAAAGGAAGGTGAAGGCGCTGTTCTCGCATCCGATATCGAATTGCCACATGACGTAGAACTGATCAATCCGGACCACGTGATTGCTCATTTGACCGCCGGCGGCAAACTCGACATGCAGATCAAGGTCGAAAAAGGGCGTGGCTATGTGCCAGGCAACGTACGTCGCCTGTCAGAAGACACCAACAAGACCATCGGTCGTATCATTCTCGACGCATCGTTTTCGCCAGTTCGCCGCGTTTCGTACGCTGTTGAATCGGCTCGCGTTGAGCAACGTACCGATCTGGACAAACTGGTCATCAACATCGAAACCAACGGCGTGATCACACCTGAAGAAGCGATTCGTCAATCGGCCCGCGTTCTGGTTGATCAGTTGAATGTGTTTGCTGCGCTGGAAGGCACAGAAG
>NZ_JAUSME010000019.1 GCF_030645555.1 Herminiimonas sp. | reverse complement strand
ATCGCGGCCTGGTGATAGGCTTGCTGACTGCAAGCGCGGCTACCGGCCAGTTGATTTTCCTGCCCTTTGCCGCATGGCTGATTGAGCATCACGGCTGGCGTGCTGCAGTGATGCCGGTATTTTTCAGCTGCGTAGTGGTCGCCGTGCTGGCATTTTTATTCATGCGCAATCGTCCGCATGATGTGGGTATTGTTGCCTATGGTGCCGATCCCGACATGGCCCAGGCAGCACCATCTGCAAGCGCCCACCTGACGATGTGGGAACCGTTGCGCGCACTGGCCAGCGTCTCGCGCAATCGCACCTTCTGGGTACTCGCAGGCACATTCTTCATTTGCGGCTTGAGTACCAGCGGCCTGATCCAGACGCATTTCATTTCATTGTGCGGCGATTATGGGATGGCGGCGATACCTGCTGCGAGCGTGCTGGCGATGATGGGCGCCTTCGATTTCATCGGCACCATTTTGTCCGGCTGGCTGTCCGACCGCTATGACAATCGCAAGCTGCTGTTCTGGTATTACGGCTTGCGCGGCTTGTCGCTGTTGTGGTTGCCGCATTCCGATTTCACGCTCTATGGCTTGTCGGTGTTCGCGATGTTTTACGGGCTGGACTGGATAGCGACCGTGCCACCTACGGTCAAGCTCGCCGGTGCGGCATTCGGCAAGGAACGTGCAGGCATGATATTCGGCTGGATTTTCGCCGCGCATCAAATCGGCGGCGCGATTGCAGCTTACGGCGCAGGATTGACGCGCACGCTGATGCTGACTTACACGCCGGCCCTGTATGCAGCCGGTGGCGCCTGCCTGTTCGCGGCGGTGATCATCTTCATGATACGCAAACCGGAACCCGTGACCTGACCTCGGCGATAAATCAGAAATCAGGCTTTGCGCCAGACCGATGCCAGCCACGGTTGCTGCTCACGCGACAATCCCGGTGGGCGGTAGTAATGTTCCAGCTCGACAAAGCCGGCAGTCGTCATGAATTGTCGCCAGGCATCCAGTTCATGGTAGGCGCCATAGCGACCGGCATTCCAGCCTTCCTGATTTTGGCCACGCGGATTGGATGTGAAGAGTATGCCGCCGGCCTTCAGGCTGGCATGCAATTGCAGCAATACACGCGGCAATTCCTGGCTGGGAACATGGAATAAAGATGCATTCGCATACACGCCATCGAAATGCTGCACCGGTAAATCGAGCTGCAAAAAATCCTGTTGCCATACTTCGCACTTTGCATATTCGCGCGCCATCTGTGCGAATTCTGCCGAACCATCGAGCCCGACTGCAGTATGGCCAAGCTCGGCAAAAGTCTTCAAGTCGCGTCCCGGACCGCAACCCAAATCCAGTATGGTCGATGGTGCATCGGCGGCGAGGTATTTGAGCAGTGCGGCGACATTCTGGCTGACATCATGCGTGCGCGTACCTTCCCAGAAGGCTGCAGCACGCTGGTTGTAATGCTCCAGCGTCACATCGCTGATGTGTCCCAGGTCCTGCGGGCTTAATTTGGCGTCTGAAATTTCGGCTTCTCCATTCCAACTATGCGTGCCTAGCGGCGATGGATCTTCATGATCTTTTGCTGTTCGCGCTGCCAGTCGCGGTCTTTTTCGGTATTGCGCTTGTCGTATTCCTTCTTGCCCTTGGCCAGCGCGATATCGCACTTCACCCGGCCCTGCACCCAATGCAGGTTGATAGGCACCATCGTGAAGCCGGATTGCTCGACCTTGCTGACCAGCTTCTTGATTTCGGCTGCATGCAGCAACAGCTTGCGCGTGCGGATTGCTTCCGGATGATCGAACGCTGAGGTGCTGTTCAATGCACTGACATGCGCACCGAACAGGAAAATTTCATTGTCGCGTGCAATCACGTACGCTTCCTTGAGCTGCACGCGCCCGGCACGGATCGCCTTGACTTCCCAGCCTTGCAGCATGACGCCCGCCTCGTAGCGGTCTTCGATGAAGTAATCGTGAAATGCTTTTCTGTTATCTACTATGCTCATGAATATCTCGGTAAAGTAGCGAGAGTGTAACTGCCTGCGCTTTGTTCTGCATGCGCAATAAAATAAAACCAGTCATTCAGTGCGGCACATGAACAAAACCGCCGGGTTGACGGAATATTCTAAATGGCTATACTCACCCTGTCCCCGACTTGCATAAACCTGCATAAATAATTTCCATGAGCACCCCCATCTTCCTGTCGAAACGCATCCGTTCTGCGCCGAACAAGGAAGAGTTGCGCGCACATATTGCATCGGCCATCCGGCGCTCGGCCCACATGCATGCCGTATCGCAGATGTACACACAGTCGTCTTTCGTAAGAGACCTCGCCTGCCTCCCTTAGGCTCGGTGAGTATCTCCAGGAACGAAACTTCGTTCCGCCACATCACTCCCGAGCCACCCACCCGCACAATCTGACGCTGTAGAGCTGCCGGATGCATTCGTACAGGATGCATTCGTACGTCTGGCAGCTATACCGTATTGCCATTTTTGGCTGGTCGCATACGACCTGGCCTGGAGTTTTATTGCCATGAAAAATCAACGTTACCTTACACAAAATGATGCCGCCCTCCTGAGCAAGCTTGCCGAACAGCTGTTGCGCCTGGGCGAAACGGAATTCAATGCCGGCGAAGAAATCGTCGACATGATTGCAACCTCGACCATTTTCCCTGCCGGTGTGCAGCGCAAAGACTGCGTGTCGCTCTATTCCACCGTCACGTACGCAACGCTCAATAGCGATGACCAGCGCAGCATCACGATCGTCGCACCGCAAGATGCAAATCGTCAACTGGCGCGCATCTCCGCGCTGACGCCTATCGGCCTGGCCCTGATAGGGAGAAAGGTTACGCACATCGCTACCGTCACCCTGCCGTCCAATCGGGTAGAGAAACTCAAGATACTTGCCGTCGCCCCGCACGAGGCCACCGAACAGGCAGCATCATGAAGCCGCAGGATCCAGGCACGATGAAACGCACTCGTGCGATGAGGCTGCTGGAGCAAAGAACGCGCTTGAAAAAATGGCTGTGTACCTGCATCTTGGCAGGAAGCACATTGCTCACGCTTGCCGTAGTTTTGGATTGACTGGCGTTGCCGTCCCGCGTCGGGGCGGCCGCTTTGGTATATGCTGCAGACAGGCACCGAATAGAGAAAAATAACTGCAGGACAAGCATGCATTTTCTGCTGTCATGTCTTGCATCAGAAATGGGAAATCACATGGATAACAAACATCACTGGGACTCGGTTTATCAGACCAAGGCCGCCGATGCGGTCAGCTGGTATAGCCCGCATCTGGAATTATCGTTGCGCCTGATACAGCAGGCAACGCCGAATCTGGATGCTTCAATTATCGATGTCGGCGGCGGCGAATCGACCCTGGTCGATGACTTGATCGCGCTCGGCTATCAGCACTTGAGCGTGCTGGACATTTCACAGGCGGCGGTGGACGGCGCCAGGCAGCGCCTGGGCAAGGATGCCGCAAAAGTGGATTGGCTGGTGGCCGACATTACGCAAGCCGCGCTGCCTGAACGGCAATACGATCTCTGGCATGATCGGGCGGTGTTTCATTTTCTGACGACCGAAGAGCAACGCCTCGCCTACGTAAGGCAAGTGGTGCGCGCCGTGAAGCCTGGCGGACATGTCATCGTTGCCACATTCGGACCGCAAGGGCCTGAAAAATGCAGCGGTCTTGACGTTGTTCGCTATGACCCGGAATCACTGCATGATGAATTCGGTACACGTTTTCGCTTGGTGCAGAGCACGACTGAACTGCATGAAACACCGTGGGGCGCGAGCCAGCAATTCCTGTACTGTTACTGCAGGATAGATTAAGGGGCGCTGCAGCTTGCCGCACTAACCGATCGCAACACCGGCTTCGGATAGCAAGCCCAGCAAGCCATGCCAGAAGATTTCTATGCCTATGCATAGCAGGATGAATGCGGATAGCCGCAACACTACCATCGTGCCCAGGCGTCCCAGCAAACCGACCATCCTGTTCGCATAGCGATAGCAGAGAAAAATTACCAGCGCCGTCAGGGCCGCCCCCAGCGCTGCACTGCCGATGGAAATCATCAGGTCGGGGAAACGGGTAGGCGCATTCGCGCCCAGCGTAATCGATGCCGCAATCGAGCCCGGGCCGACTGTCAGTGGAAAACTGATAGGGTAAAAACTGCGCACCTTGAATTCTTCATCCGACCACGCTTCTGCCTGCGTGGTCGCCACCTGCGTGCGGATATCATCCTGGCCTTTATCGTTCAACAAACGCCAGCCGGTGACCGCCACCAGTATGCCGCCGCCTATACGCACGATAGGCAGTGAAATACCGAAGAACATCAACACATGCGAACCGATGAACATCGCAGCCAGCAACATGAAAAAGCAATTGAGTGCAACCTGGCGCGCCAGGCGGGCTTCTGCATCGCGACCGATATTGCCGGACAGGCTGGCAAAAACAGGCGCATTGCCGAAAGGATTCAGTATCGGCAACAAGGTAATCGGCACCAGTATCGCCGCTTTGAGAAACACGATCAGCATGGGAAATTTTCAAACATGGATTAAATGAATACAAAAATAACTGCGAAATGAATACCTAGATGAATGCGTAAATGAATGTTAAAGCTGCAGCGCCTAATGGAGGTCGACTGAAAAGCCGGCGGCCACCCAGGCATCGATGCCGCCGGTCAATGGCCGCACGCGTGTATAACCACGCTGCATCAATTTTTTGGCAACACGCGCAGCCGAAGCTTCATTCGGGCATGCACAATAGACGATCACTTCCGTATCGGTCGTCGTATTGGTCACCAGCGCGCTGATATCGTCATCCGACATCAGCAAAGCACCGGGTATCCTGCCGCCTTGCTGAGCCAGGCCGGAGCGCACGTCTATGATCGTGGGCGGATTACCTTTTTTCAGCAATTGATCCAGTTCTTCTACCGAGATTTGCGCCATGCGCAAATCCTTCAGGAAGCTATGTCGCTGCCACCATTTCCTCGCGATATAGAAGGTGAATGCCAGCGCAACCAGCAAGAGCCCCCACTTACCCAGGCTGGCCAGTATGTCGAGCAAGTCTGCAACAGCGGAGCTGAAAAGGGAGCCGAGAAAAATGGCTGATCCTGCCCATAGCGCCGCCCCCAGCGCATCGAAGAAGATGAATTTGGCAGGACGCGTACCGATCGCACCGGCCAGTGCGCTGGCAACCGAGGCAAAGCCGGGAATGAATTTCGCCACCACCAAAGATGCCGGGCCGTAACGTACATAAATGGATTCGGTTTGCCGCACGCATGAATCCGGCGATAGCGAAATCCGGCACAGGCGCGTCATGACGCGTCCGCCGTAACGCCGTCCGGCCAGATACCAGCTGAAGTCGGCAATCAGTGCAGCCAGCACGGCGATGAAGAGCAGCATAGGCGCGGAATACTCGCCGCGTCCCAGCAAGGCGCCAGTGATCACCAGCGTCGGATAGGCAGGCACAGGCGCGCCCAATTGTTCTATCAGCACATTGCCAAAGACAAAGAGCAACCCGTATTGTTCGACCAGTTCCAGCAAAAAATTCATGACATGCGCTCTGCAATCGTATTCAATATATGATCATTCGGGGACAGGGCTAGCATAGCAGGCAGAGCTGGGCTGTGCAGGCAGATTTCAAATGGATGTAGCGTAGATTTCTGCATCTGCGAATTTTGCGCGCAAGCCCGGGTCTAATTATTTATTCTGCAATGCACAAGGGGAATGAGATGACGAAGGAAAGCAAACCATTGCCGGACGGGGCCATGACAGACAGCGGAACAAAGAAATCAGGCGACTGGCAAAGCGGGCGCAAAGCCAGCAACGGCAACCAGACGGGGGAAAGCAAGACCGGCAAGACCGCAAATGCCGTCAAGGAAGATGAAAAACGCAAAGGCCTGGTCGACGAAGACCATCCGTTTCCATCCAAAGGCAATTGAAATCCAGTCAGACGCTGCGCTGCATGCCAGCTTAAACTGCCGTGCCCATGGTCTGGCCCAGTTGCACCGGGCGTGCGGCGGCCCACTCCGGGTTAAAAGACAGCGTATTTTTTGGAAACAGCATCACCACCGTAGAGCCGAGTAAAAAGCGGCCCATTTCCTCGCCCTTTTTCAGGCTCAGATGCTGCCTGTCATACTGCCATACCCGGATAGCGCCGCTGCGCGCTGCATTGACCACGCCATGCCATGCCGTTTGCATGCTGCCGACGATGGTCGCACCCACCAGCACCAACACGAAGGGACCGGCGGCGCCCTCGAATACGCACACTACTCGCTCGTTGCGCGCAAACAGATTAGGCACGCCGCGCGCCGTGGTCGGATTGACGGAAAACAATGCGCCCGGCACATAAATCATTTGCATCAAACGCCCATCGCAGGGCATGTGTATGCGGTGATAGTCGCGCGGGCTCAGGTAGACGGTGGCAAAACTACCATTCTCGAATTGCGCTGCCAGCGCATGATCGCCGGCAAGCAGCGCGGTGGTGCTGTAGCTGTGGCCTTTGGCCTGGAAAATCTGGTCTTTGTTTATCGCGCCGAACTGGCTGATCGCGCCATCGACCGGGCAAATATAGGGATCGCTGGCCAGCGGACGGGCGCCGCTGCGCAAGGCGCGCGTAAAGAATTCATTGAAACTGGCGTAACTGGCAATATCAGGATTCGCCGCTTCCGCCATATTGACCTTGTACTTGCCGACAAACCAGCGGATCAAGCCGGTCGTCACGCGGCCCGCCTTCGCGCCGGCAACATGGCCGGCGAAGATGGTCAGCGCCTTTTTGGGCAACAGGTATTGGGGCAGGACAGACAGGCGATTGGACACGATAGATTGGGCGGTAAAAAGTATGGCGTGATTGTAGCGGCGGCAGTGCTTTAAGTAGTGCTTTATTCAGACGCAATGACGCGTGTGACGGTAATACGGTCGATAAAGAATTCCCCATCTACACATTTGCGGTGCGGCACGCCTGTCAATTCAAAGCCCAGGCCGCCATCTTCCAGCCACATCTGTACCAGCGTGTCGAATTCTTCCGGGTCCAGACGCAGCATTTGCGCCGAAATCACAAACTGTGCGCCGTCCTTCTGCTTGTTGACAATATCTTCTATGAGAGCCATGCGCCATCCTCGGTCCAAAACAAAAACTGCCGACATCATAGCTTTTGTTTCGCTACTATTCCATCGAATGCGGTGTTTCAGTCAGCCGATGTGCGTTTCGGCTTCGCTGCAGCCGTTTTTCCCTTGCTGGCAAAGACCACCTGGCACGGATCCGATTCCGGATTGGCGCCATCCCATATCGAAGTGGCAACGATGCTGGCGCCACTGGTAAGGATGGCCGCGCCTATCCTGGCCAGCGTCCCCACTGCGCCGGAACCATCCATGCTCACTTCCGGTTTCAGCAATTTGCCGGAAATGTTGAGCTCGCCGGCAAAAGTGGAAGCGCCCAGATTGATGCCGGAACGCGCGCGCACGCGGCCACGAATAGCCATAGTCTGATCGCGTAAATTCACTTCACCGCGCGCCAGCAACTGGCTGGCATCGCTGCGGACCCCGGCAATCGCCTCGCCTTGCGCCAGCCCGGATTGAAACGGCAGGCGTGCGCTGAAGCAGGACAGATGGATGCTGTCGGAGTCTTTGGCAGAAAACAGCCCTGTCATCCAGGATTCGGCCCGCCCGGCTTCCGGCGAAAGAATTTTTGCGGCACCGATTTGTATCTCGACCGGACCGTTCAGTGCGGCGGCAAGATCATTCATCGAGTTGCCTGCAGTAGAGATGTTGGCATTGATTTTCATCGGGCCGCCGGTGACGCTAATGTTTTTCCCGGTTTGCCTGAGCCATTGCTCCAGCGCCGCATCCGCGATATTGAGCTTCAAATGCACGGCTTTCTTGCGTGCTTCCAGCAACGCATCGCCGGACACGGTACCGCCCAGCAGTTTTCCGGAAAATGCACTCACCGTCATCCTGTCATCATTGAAACTCATTTTTGATGCGACATCGGTGACCTCGATTCCTGAGCGTAATTTCAAGGTCGCGATGCTGGCCTCTGCCGTACCTTGCGTGCCATCGAGAGCCAGCAATAACGGCCAGGCAAGCGCCTTGTCACGGAACAATACCCCGGCTTTTTTGGGCGGCAACGGCGGCTGGCCGGCATCGAGAAAAGTCTGGGTCATGTCGATGCGATCGGCCTGCAAGCGTGCATGAAATACCGGTTTGGCGCCGCTGCGGTCCAGCTGGCCGGCGCCGGATAAATTTAGCTTGCCCAATTGCAGCTTCAGGTTTTCAAACGTCATTTTTTTATCGAGCGAACGCAGTGTCACGCTGGCTTTCAAGGGCGTCGGCGAACGTCGTTCTATACCCAGGAAAGCGTACGCTTCCTGCAGCGATGCCGCTTCCAGCGTGGCAGCGAGATCATAATTTGGCATGGTGATGTCGAGCGGGATCTGGCCGGAAATGGTAGCCACAGCCTGGCCGGATCTGGCGTGGATAGAGCCTTTTGTCACTGCACCTGGAGTGCCGAAGGTCGACACTTGATCCAGCTTCCCATCAAGTTGCAATGCATGACTGCCGCGTTTGATGCGTGCATCGAAGGCTATATTGCGCAAGCCTGTGTCACCCTCGACCGCCAGATTTTCCACTTGCCAGGTGCTCGTTGTGCCCGCGCGTGAGCGATAGGTGATGACACTGTTTTTTACGCGCAGCAAGGTCAGCCCGGTTTGCGACAAGTTCATTTTCTGTTTTGGCGACAGGTCCCAGCTGAGCCGGCCATCTTGCGCGACTTCCAGGTTGACCTGCAAGCCCTCGAAACGCAGGCTCTTGATCGCAACCCGCCCTGACAGCAGCGGCAACCACGCAAGGCTGGCCTTGATATCGGCAGCTGCCAGCAAATGTTTTTCTTGCGCCCAGGAAGGATTTGATACGGTGACCTTGCTTGCGTGCAGCTGCGGGTATGGGAACAGTTTGAATCTGAGTTCGCCGGTCGTCAGCTCGCGATCCCACAATTGTTTTACCTTGTCGCGTGCGATGTCTTGCAGCTGCGCGCTGTCGGTCAGGCTTTGCACTGCATATGCGCCTAGCGCCAGCACGAGCGCCAGGCTGGCTATTGCCCACAAACCCCGTTGTTGCCACTTGCGCATGCCATTTACCCTTTTATCGAAGCGACCTATCGCCGCTGATCAGCATGAACGATAGCGCTCGAGGATATAACAGATGCGCAGCAGCGTCACGCCAGCTTTGGCGCGACAGCATGCAGGAAGACAGGAAGGTGGGTGATGAAGACGGCTGGCTGCTGAATACTGATGCTGATGTCAGTATCAGCTGGCGACAGCGAGCGCAGCAGGCTTGACGCCGTTCAACAGGTAATCGATCAGCTCGCGCGCCGGACGGATTTCGGAGCCGAAGGGCAAAGGCTCGGAGCCGCGGAAGAACAGGCCGCGTTTGACGTCGCCCTTCAATGCAAAGCCGAGCTGCGTATCAATGCAGAACTGCCCTGCCTTAGCGATGCCATCGCGCAAACCGCATTGATGCAGGCAATCAAAACCAACCGTGCAATCCTTGGGGCCGGCCTTGCGCTGCAATTTTTCTTCCTTCTCCAGATAGGTGGCCAGCCATTGCGTCTTCACTGCACGCGCCGGCAAACCGGCGCAACTCATGAAGGTGACGATGTCTTCCGGCTTGGCGCCAGTCAGCACTTTCTTGAAATTGAGATGCGCATCGCCTTCTTCGGTGACGGCAAAGGCCGTACCCAGTTGCACTGCACTGGCACCCAGTGCAAACAGTTCGCGCACCTGCTCCGGCGTGTGTATGCCGCCAGCGGTGATCAGTGGAATCCTGCCGCGCTCTATGCCCAGTTCCTCGAACAAGGCCAGCGTGCCTTCCAGCACGACTGAAAATGCAAAATGCGGATCGTTGACGCTATCGAGACCGGCGGCGCCCAGGTGGCCTGCCGCGTATTGCGGGTTCTCGATCACGATCGCGTCCGGCAGGCGATTCTTGCGCATCCATTTTTTCAGGATCAGCGCAATGCCACGCACATCGGACAGGATGGGGATCAAGGCTACATCGGGAAAATCGGCCGTCAGTTCTGGCAAATCCATAGGCAGACCGGCACCGACCACGATTGCATCGGCGCCGCTGATGCAGGATTGCCGCACATAGGCAGCATAGTCAGCCACCGCGCGCATCACGTTGACGGCGATCATGCCCTTGCCTTCTGCAAGCACTTTTGCCGCCTTGATTTCACGGTCGAGTGCGATCAGGTTGACTTCATTGATCAATTCCTTGTTGCGCGTCTTCTCGGTCTGCGCCATCAAATCGGCATGGTGACGGCGCAAATCGACGCTGGAAATCGTGCCCAGCCCGCCCAGTCTGGCGACGGTGCCTGCCAGCCGGTGCGCGGAAACGCCAACACCCATGCCGCCTTGCACTATAGGCAGCAGCAATTTATTCTTCAGTTTCAATTTCGGGTATTCAGTTTCCAGCACAGTCATCTTTCGGTTGCCATCGGCGATGAGTGACTGTAGCAAAGAGGATAGAGAACAAATTGACATGGATCAAAAATGATTCAGACTGGAATGCAATCATCATTACCCTGCAGCCGCGCACTTGCCACGTTATTCTTCTTGTCAGAGTGATACAGTGCTGGCTGGCATCACCATCATCAAGCACTCATCGGGGAAAACGCATATGGCGCGTCATTTGCACTTCGAACAACACCGCAACGACCGCATAGGCTGGCTGCGCGCCGCCGTGCTCGGCGCCAATGACGGCATCATTTCCACTGCCTGCCTGATGCTGGGCGTGGCGGCTGCCAATGTCGCGCACAGCGAATTGCTGATCACCGGAGTCGCAGCGCTGGTGGCCGGCGCGATGTCGATGGCGGCGGGTGAATATGTTTCCGTCAGTTCACAGGCCGATACCGAACAAGCCGATCTGGCGCGTGAGCGCAAGGAACTTCAAGACCAGCCTGATGCCGAATTACGCGAGTTGGCATCGATTTATGTCGCCCGCGGCATTTCGGCGGAGCTGGCAGAACAGGTTGCGCAACAGTTGATGGCGCATGATGCCTTGAGCGCCCATGCACGCGATGAACTCGGCATTTACGATACGACGGCGGCCAAGCCGGTACAGGCGGCAATCACCTCGGCACTGACCTTTGCTGCCGGCGCCGCACTGCCGCTGCTGACTGCCATGGTAGCGCCCGCATCTGTGCTGGTGCCGCTGCTGGCAGGAACCTCGTTACTGTTCCTGATCATTCTGGGCTTGCTGGGCGCACAGGCTGGCGGCGCACCTTTGCTGCGTGCGGCGTGGCGCGTCGGATTCTGGGGCGCGCTGGCCATGGGCATTACCGCCGGCATAGGCAGATTATTCGGCACCATCGTTTAACGAGATAACGAGAAGCTTCCAGGTTCATCCAACTGAACGTATAGAGCAACAATTTATCCTGTTGTATCTTCGTTGCAATCAGGCACAAGGCCACACCCATGAAATTCAAGGACTATTACGAAATCCTCGGCGTCAAACGCGACGCGACGCAAGACGAGATCAAAAGCGCCTATCGCAAACTGGCGCGCAAATTCCATCCCGATGTCAGCAAGGAAAAGGATGCCGAAGCGCGCTTCAAGGAAATGGGCGAAGCCTATAAAGTCTTGAAGGATCCCGAGCAGCGCGCGTCCTATGACCAGCTGGGAGCAAACTGGAAAAACGGGCAGGATTTCCGGCCGCCACCGAATGCCGATGCCGGTTTTGAATTCAGCGGCCGCGGCGCTCATGCCGGCTTCGGTGACGGTTCGGATTTCGGCGATTTTTTCGAACAGATGTTCAGCCAGCAAAGCGGACGCGGGCAGCGCCGCAGCATGCATGCCGCTGGTGAAGACCATCACGCGAAAGTGCAGATCGAGCTGGAAGATGCCTATCGCGGCGCGGAACGCAGCATCTCGCTGCGCATGCCGGTGGTCGATGAAAACGGTCACGTCGTCACCAAAGATCGCACGCTCAGCATCACTATTCCAAAGGGCATACGCGCCGGGCAAACCCTGCGCCTGGCCGGCCAGGGCGGCCCGGGCACAGGCGAAGGCAAGGCTGGCGACCTGTATCTGGAAATCGTGTTCCGCCCGCATCCACGCTATCGCGTCGATGGCCGCGATGTCTATGTAGACTTGCCGCTGGCGCCGTGGGAAGCCGCGCTGGGCGCCAGCATCGCCGTGCCGACGCCGGAAGGATCGGTCGAACTGACGATCCCGCCGAATTCGGTGACCGGACGAAAATTGCGTCTCAAGGGCAAAGGCATACCCGGCAAGGAAACCGGCGATCTGTATGTAGTCTTGACGATCGTCTTGCCGCCAGCTCAGACCGACAAGGCCAAAGAAGCTTATCGCGCATTGCAAGAAGCGCTCGATTTCAACCCGCGCGCCTCGTAAAGGACAGACCATCATGAACCAGTCAGTGATCAAGCCTCTCGACTACCAGGTGGTCGAAGAAGAACTCAATCTCACGCTAGTCGAGCTGTGCCAGACCTGCCGTGTGACGGAAGATTTGATAAGCGAATGGGTATTTGAAGGCGTGCTGGAACCGGTCGGGCAACAACCGCAGGAGTGGAAATTCAGCGGTTCGGCGTTGCGCCGTGCACAGTTGGCACTGCATCTGACGCAAGACCTGGAACTCAATACGCCGGGCGTGGCACTGGCGCTGGACCTGCTCGACCAGATAGACATGTTGAAGGCCGAGCTCAAACGCAACAGCCATCACTGAAGGGTTGGCGGCCGCAAGGCGCCAGCTCAGCGGCGCGACGAAACGACGATGCCGCCGACGATCAGCGCAAATGCAATACCGTGATAAAGATGCGGCACTTCACCCAGGAAAGCGGAAGACATCAGTGCGGCAAACAGCGGCGTCAGGTTGCTGAAAAAGCCGGCGACGGTCGGCCCGACCCGCTGCACACCCAGGCCCCAGCAGCGCAATGCGATGATGGCTGGACCTATCGCCACGAACAGCAAGGCAGCTGCCAGCGGCCAGCCCCAGTCTATATGGTGTACTCCGACCGACCACTCGCCCGCGGCAAAGACGCCGGACCAGACCACGCCGAACGCCACTTGCGCCAGCATGAATCCG
>NZ_JAUSME010000015.1 GCF_030645555.1 Herminiimonas sp. | reverse complement strand
AGCTTGAGTTTACTTCCAGCATCGATCAGCCGGATGGACAGAGTGCGAGCGCGGTCGATGGCAGCAGTGCAGGCACGCAGGCGGTTGGTGCGCCACCTCCGCCACCGCCTCGCGCCGCAGGTGGCGCTGCGCAAGAAGCTGCAGCCACCGAAGCCTATGATGCAGCCGACACCAATCAGGATGGTACGGTCAGCCTGCAGGAACTGGTCGCATACCAGACCAGCGAAGCCAGCAAGGAAGCTGTCAAAACGGATGCGCAGACCAATCTCGATGCGGCGACCAGGCTCACGACACAACTGGCCCAGACTTACGGTCGATTCGATCAAGACATCGCCAATGCCACCAGCAGCGTCAACCTGATTTCCGCCACCGCTTGATACAGCGCGTTTTTTAAGACTGTGCGGGCGGCCCGCACAGATCATCTCTTCCCTCCAGCACTTGTCCGGTCCCTTGCGCACCGGATGCCTGATCCCCTATCCGCATGCTGATTACGCATGCGTACGCAACGGCAGCTGCACTGTGCAAGTACAGCTGCGTCATTTATCGCACAGGAATTAAAAAATACGCGCGTGCCGCGCCGCAAGTCTGGCCATGCGATCAGGGTTATGGCACTGCATGCGGCAGATTGCGGGCGCTGGTGATGGCGTAACCTTTGGCCTGGATTTGGGCGAGCGGATCATCGATGGAAAAATCTGCCAGATGCGTGGCATCGTCTGCTACATCCACACTACGATCTATCGGCTCCCAATCCGTGTTGACGACTTCTTCCGGGATCATCCTGCCTTCGGGCACGGCCAGATAGGAAAAGTGGCCGGCATGTTCTGCTCTTCGGTATATATCTATGCGCATGAGAAGTCCTCGGGAAAGTTGAAGGTGACCCCTTTGTGACTGTACAGCGTAGCAATGGTTGCGTGTAGCCCGGATGCAGGACTCAACTTTGCATGGATCAGGCAGGCGTGAATCTTGCCTTATAGATCACGACTGACATTAATTTGCTGTGTCGGTTGCACACGGAGGGTGAAATGTGACGAATTTCCGACGTTTTGCGCGTAGATGGGCACTTTTTGTGACAAAAATGGTGTCTTTTTGTAAAGAAAGGTTACATGCAGACAATGTATTGCTTGCTACATGTTAATGTTTTCAGACATCCTACGGGGGAGTCATGCGAAATACTCGATTTTGTGAGAGGTATTCATGTTGAAATTTGATTTTTCAGTGAAGACGCGCGAAGGCCAGAAGATAGAAAGTATCGTGATCGGCGGGATGGATCGCGAAGATGCCGAACGTAAATTGCGACAGATGTATCGCCATTGCGAAGTCTTGCGTTGCAATATAAAAGGTCGTGTTCAGCGCCCCGGCATTGCACATTCAGTCGACGATATCCTGACGCTCATCTCGCGCTGATTCGGATTCTTCTGCTTCCCTGATTTTGATAAAACCGTCGGCCAGCAACTCGTCGAGCAGGGTGTCATAGTCTAGTGCGCCGCGGCTGTTTGGCGCGTGCTCGAATATCGTTTTGTTATATGCCGGGCTCTCCGCCAGGCTGACATTTTCTGAAATGTTGGTGCGGCATACGTCGGCACCGAATCTATCTTCCAGCATCTTGCGTACTTCCCACGCCATCTTGCGTCGTCCGTCAAAACGCGTCAGCAGATAACGCCTGTCTATGCGACGCTTCAATACCGGTTCCAGTGCCTTCAGGGTTTTATCGATTTGTATCGCCCCTTTTGCTGACAGATGATCGGCCGATACCGGCACGATCATGCAGTCGCAGGCAAAGATCGCGTTGAGCGACAGCACGCCGATCAACGGGCAGCAATCGATCATCACCGGCGTGAGTTCGTCATTCAATTTTTCGCCACGTATATGCGCGTTGAGCATGTTGACGACGTCAAAGCCTTTGCCGAACAGGGTATCGACTTTCGATAATTCCAGATGGGCGGGGATGATGCGGAGGTCGTTATTTGGCGAGATGCGCACCAGCTCGCGTAGCGGTCGATTGCGCTGAAACAGACTGAGTATCGTATCGTCACCAGAACTGGCCACAACGTTGGTAATCGAACTCAAATGCGCTTGCGGATCCAGATCGATGCCGTACGGTAGGCAACCGCGCCGCGCCAGCGCTGCGGCCAGATTGAGTGCAGTCGTGGTTTTCCCCACGCCGCCCTTCTGGTTGAATACCGTGACTATCGTCATAACAAACATTCCTGGATGCATGCGCATCGACAACATCTATCTATCGAAGCGGTATGGCGCGTCACACCAAATTCCGAACGATGCATACAGCGGCAAGGCGTGGACTACCACCTGCCGACGGGCGTGCAGTTTCAGAATAGTAACATCTTGATACTGTTTTACCTTTATCGGCAGTCAGTCTTGCGCAGTGGTCGCCAGTCAGGATGGTTTGCCGGCCCGATAGTGCAGGCAGATTTCGAGCGCAGCAAGGAAGGTGGCAGACACTGCAAGCACAGGCATGAGCGCAAACATCATGAGGGCGGAAATCCACCCGCCGGCCGGCATCGATTTCCATGCGCCGGGCAACAGTTTCGGCAAGCCGAATGAGCCCGTCTTGCGACGCTTGAAGAACATGACCCAGCCGGAAATCAGCGAGAACACTATACCCAGCCCGAAGACCACCAGCAGGATCTGGTTCCACCAGCCAAAGTCGCCGCGATGGAAGGGGATGCCGATGCCGGTTGCTTTTGAAAACAGGGTCTGGTCTTTCCAGCCGGCGTAAAACAGTGCATTGCCGCTGTAGGCATCGAGCACCATGTCGACGCGCTTTTCCGGTTGCGAGCGGTCGTAGTTATTGATGCGCCATGTGCCAAATTCGCCGCGCGGTGCAGTCAACTGCAGCGCAACGGCAGGCGCCTGCCGGCGTGCTGCATCGGCGGCGGCTTGCCAGGTCATTGCTGCCTGTCCTTCTATCGGTGTCGACTGCAGATTGCGCGGCGCTTGCGGCGGCGCCTGACCTATGCTGTCGCGTGCAAGGCGTACCTGCTCGCCTGCATATTTACTCCAGGTCAGGCCGGTAGTCAGGATCACCAAACTCATGATGCTCAACACGATGCCGATGAAGCTGTGCCACTGCGCCCACCACTTGCGGCCTTTGACGCCGCGCTGCGGCAGCATTTTTTCATCATTGCGCGGCCACCATAAATAAACGCCGGTCAGCAGCATCACCATCAGCCAGCTCGCTGCCAGTTCTATCATCCAGCGCCAGTTTTCACCTTGCAACAAGGATGAATGCAAACGTTTGGACCAGGTACCGAAACGTTCTTCGGCAGGCATGATGGCCAGCACTTTTGCATCGTAAGGATCGACATAGGCGATGGTAGGAGGACCGGACCGCGCCGTGCTGCTGGGCTTGGCAGCCGGTGTGCGATTGTGCATCGCATGCTCGCCGCCGGCGGCGCTTCCAACGACATCCGGCACCATGAACAGTACGCGCACGCTATCGGTGGCGTTCAGTGCCGGAATCACGGAGCGCAATACCGCACCATGCGGCGCCGCTTCGCGCGCCGCATGCACTGCGTCGTCCAGCGTGCGCATGGCGCCGACCGGCACTACATGATCGATGTCGGCATACAGCGCATCCTCGATTTGCGGCGCGAAGATATACAGAATGCCGGTCAATGCCGCAATCAATGCGAATGGCGAGGCGATCAGCGCCGACCAGAAGTGGATGCGCCAGAACAGGCTTTTGCGGCGCGCCAGCAGCGATGGAGCGCGCGCATCTGGCACTGCCGGGTGATTTATTTTGCAAGTCATGTCTTTTCCCTGTCGTTCAGCGCGACCGTGCAAGACGGCCGCGCTGCTTGTCGTGCTGACTATTTGCTGTCAAAGGTGTAGTTCAAACCGACCATCACGCTGCGCGGTTCGCCCGGCGTATAGCTGTTTTGCGTGTTGGCGGTATACGTGCCGGTGCCGCTGTAGGAACTGCTGGCGTTGTAGGCATACTGTCTATCGGCCAGATTGCGCACCTGCGCCCATGCCTGCCAGCCTTTGGCGACCTGGACATGGCCGCGCACATTCAGCAGCGTGTGGCCGGCATAGCGAACCGTGTTGGCGTTGTTCATCCAGTATTTACCCTGGTGCACGACTTCCAGCGCAATGCGCGCATCCTTGAACGGCTTGTAGCCGATTTCAGCGGTGCTGATGTCGCTTGGCGCCTGCGGCATTTCGCGGCCGCTGTAATCCAGTGTGGACGAGGCCTTGTATTCGAGGAAGCGATGCTTGGCAATCGTGGTGCCGAAGCGGCCGTCGAATACGCCTTTTTCCCAGCTCAGACCCAGTTCCAGGCCCTGGCTGCGGGTGCGACCGGCATTGCGGTTTTCACTGTTGCCCGGCGTGATGGTGTAGCTGACGATCGTGTCGCGGCCATCCAGACGGTACAGCGCCGAATCGAGCTTCAATGCGCCTTCCAGGAAGGCCATGCGCAAGCCGAGTTCATAGTTGTTGTAGGTGGCCGGTTTCAGATCGGGGATGCCGGTCTTGCCATACAGCTGGCTGACTTCCGGCGGGGTAAATCCCTTGCTGATATTGGAGTACACGCTGGTCTGTTTGCTGACTGCATAGGTCGCGCCAACTTTCGGGCTGAAGCTGGAGAACTTGCGTTCCTCGTTGGGCGCGCCGAAATTGGCGCTGCCGCTCGGCGCCAGCTTGTTCGTGTAGGCGTAGTTGATCGCATCGTAGCGGCCGCCCATCACGAGGCGCAGCCTGTCAGTAGGCGAGATTTCAAATTGTGCGAAGACCGCGTTGTTGTCGATCTCGGCTTCATAATCGCGCACGCCGGACAGGCTGGCCGACGGGGTGTAGCTGAGATATCTGCCGCTAACCGGGTCGCGCGCAATCGTCAGATTGCTGCTCGTATAAGGGTTCTTGCTTTTGTCGATATAGATGCCGGCCACCAGGCGTGCGCGCAGCCAGTCGAATTCCTGCTGATGCTTGGCATCCAGACCGAGCGATTCGACATGATTATTGTTTTTCGTGCCGCTGCAGACATTGGCGACGCAACTGCCTATCGTATAGCTCGGTATCTGGCCATGATCGTTCCTGCGTCCGAACACGGTGACGGTGCTGATGCCGTTGTGCGTGGTTTCGCCTTCCCATGCGACGTTGGCGCGCGTAGCCTTGTCTTTGCGATAGGTGAAGGTGTTGATGCTCTTGCCCGGATTGTTGCGGTAATCGTTTTCAAACACGCTGCCGGTCATCGCGGAATCAAGATCGGTATGCACCAGCGTGGCACGCAGCACAGACGACGCGTTTAATTTGTAATCGCCGCGCAGTGAAAAGGAATCCTTGCTGGCATTGCTGTATTCCTGCCAGTTGTTATGGTCGCGGCGTGAGCTGTAATGCGAGAAGCGCAGGCCGAGATCGCCCCAGGTATTGCTGGCGGCAGTGTCGACGCGCTGGTAGCCGTTGATGTTGTCGTAGCGCGCACCGACGCTGGCATACGGCGTGCGGGATGGACGTGCAGTCATGAAGTTGACAGCGCCGCCGACTGCGTTACTGCCGTACAGCGACGACGCGGCACCCTTGACGACTTCCACGCTTTCACTGCCGGCCATGTTCATTTCATTCAGGGCGTTGTGATTGAACACGCCGAGTGGCCGGATCGGAATGCCATCTTCCAGATACTGGTACACACTGTTGGTGCTGAAGGGCTGGCGTATCCCCATGCTGTGCTGCTCATTGCCCAGATCGTTCCAGTGCACGCCCGGAATGCGATTGATGATATCGCCCACCGTTTTCGGTTTGTCGCGCTTGAGTTCGGCTTCATGCACGACGCCGATGGCGACTGGCGTTTCCGACAACAGCGTCGCTGTACGCGAACCGGAGACGACGACTTCATCGAGGATTTCATCTGGTATCGGCATAGTGATCTGCGCGTAAGCAGGCATATGCCCGTGGGCCAGCGCGATGCCGAACGCCACATAGAGTGGTTTGAATTGGTATGACATTTCAATGTTCCTGCAGGAATTCATTAACGGCGCCACAGACGTGATCGTCGAGGGCATGTTTTGCGCGGGTGCGCAGCATCTCGCTCACGGCGATCAGTGCTTGTGTGCTGCGTGTGCGTCGCTATTTGTCAGCGCGCGTGCCGGCACTTTCAATTCCAGCGTTTCGCGTTTCTTGTCCTTGTTCTCGAATACCAGCGTCAGCGGGATCACATCGCCTTCCTTGATCTGGTTTTTCAGATCGAAAAACATCACGTGATAGCCGCCCGGTTTCAAGGCGACGGTTTGGCCGGCCGGCAGATCGAGGCCGGCGATCTGGCGCATGCGCATCACATTGCCCTGTATCGCCATTTCATGGATTTCAGTGGTGGCCAGCGGCGAGCTGACGGCGACCAGGCGTGATCCGGTCTTGCTGCTCAATTGCATGAAGGCGCCGGTGGCGTGTTGCGTCGGAACCGTGGCGCGCACCCATGGATCGGTAATGGTGACTTGTGCGAACGGTGCGGTAGAGATGATGGTGAGCAGGGTGGCGAGTAAAAGTTTTTTCATGACGGTTCCTTGAATGAGAGTATGGAAGGCGCGCGGCTTGATGCTTAATGCGTGATGCCGAGTGCAGCACGGTTCGTGATGACGCACGATGGTGCACATCCGGCATCGACTGCGGTCGGCAGCGGGACGAGTTGCATCTCGACGGCGGGGCCGGCGGCTTTGGTGTGAAAAATGGCAGTGCGGTGCATCGCATACGACAGCGATGCGATGAGGATGGCGATTACATTAAGGGCGATGACCCACTTGCGTCGGGTAGACATGGCAAGCTCCTGGTTCGATATGAGGACACGCCGACAGGCAAGCGCGGGCCATCAGGCCGGCGCGGCTATCGGTACTCGGTAACGATCAGGAGAGAGCTGGGGGAGCGCGCGGTTGTGCAACGGCCCACGCAAACAGCGGGCGCGATGCCTGGTAAAACAGGGAGGGCAGTACGTGGTCGCCGCTGACTACCGGCATGACGAAGTCAGCGGCAGGCGGCAAGCCGAATGAGCCGGCATGGCTCAGACAGAATGGGCAATGTTCGAAATGGATGGCCTTTTCGGCCGGCGTCGGCGCTTGCGGATTCTGGTCTGCATCGACCATCATCAACTTGCTGCCATCAACGGTACAGATTTCTATCCAGGCGTTAGGCGTGCCTTGGGCGGCAGCCACGGCATGAGAAATCGAGGGCGCAAGGGATGCCAGCAGGATCGCAAAACATGCGATCCAGGCAGCACAACGATGCATCGCTCTGGTCATTCTCATTGCAGGCTTGTCGGATAAAAATATTGTTCAGGCATGGCCCCGATTATTCGGGCGCAACTGCCATCAGGCGTCGTATTATAGTCGGGCCATCGCGGAATGGGTAGTGTGCCGATAGCGTTCCAGGCCGCCACAGCAGCCCACTACCGCAGTCCGCACAATGAGCGATGCCTTGCCTCGCCATATAAAAAATCATCCAGCCAGATTACGAATTCCATGCGCCCATGAACAAAAAACCTGCCGATACCGCACAAAAAACCGCGCTGCTGATAGCCGCTGCCGCGCTGCTGATGGCACTGATCGTGTCCGCGATTGATCCCTACGACAGGCTGACGTGGCTGATGGAAGTGATGCCGGCATTGATTGCGCTACCGGTCCTCGCCTTTACATATAAGCGCTTCCCGTTGACGAACCTGCTGTACGTGCTGATTTTCATCCATGCGCTGATCCTGATAGGCGGCGGCACGTATACCTATGCGCGGGTGCCGCTCGGCAACTGGGTGCAGGATGCATTCTCGCTGGCACGCAACCCCTACGACAAGCTGGGCCATTTCTGGCAAGGGCTGGTGCCGGCGCTGGTGGCGAAGGAAATTTTCGTGCGCGGCAACTATGTATCGGGAAAAAAGATGGTCGCTTTCCTGGGTATCTGCGTCGCGATGGCCATCAGTGCCTGGTATGAAGTCATCGAGTGGTGGGCGGCGCTGATCATGGGACAGGGCGCCGATGAATTCCTCGGCACCCAGGGCGATCAATGGGATACGCCATCCGATATGTGGCTGGCCTTCCTCGGGGCGACGGTTGCGGTCGTGTTGCTGGCGCGGCTGCATGATCGTCAGCTGGACAATTTGAAAAAGACCGGCTAGCCGGAACTGCAGTAAATGGGTGTGGTCGCAAGCTGTGCATGACTATTTCCCATGCGCAGATCAGACAGGATTAACTATGCACAAGCATGATGACGCGGCCCGTAAATTATTCGGCAAACCCTATGAGGAGCTCGACGAGAGTGCGCAAAAGGTAACGCACCACATGATGGCGCGCACGCACATTGCGCGCGACACTGGCAAGGATGATGAAGAAAGCGCCACCAGGGGCCAGCGCGCGGCCGATGCGGTCGCTGCGTTTGGTGGCTCCTGGGTTTTCATCGGCTTGTTCGCGGCGACGATGCTGGTCTGGGTGGTATCGAATTCCTTTATCCTGCTGCACTATGACAAGGCCTTCGATCCATATCCTTACATACTGCTGAACCTGTTCCTGTCGATGCTGGCGGCGATACAGGCGCCTGTCATCCTGATGTCGCAAAACCGCCAGGCAGAAAAAGACAGGCTGACGGCGCAGCACGATTACGAAGTGAACCTGAAGGCAGAACTGGAAATCATGCTGCTGCATGAAAAGATGGATATGCTCAGGGATGTACAGTGGAGCGCCTTGCTGGATCTGCAAAAGGAACAGCTGACCTTGCTGAGCGATCTGGTAGAGCAAAAGCGCAGCGGCAAGTGAGCGCAGGCAGGGCCAAATGAAGGGACAGACATTGAACGAGCAGACGCTGCAGCAATATCTATACGATCACATACCCTTGTCCAGCGCGATGCAGGTTCAGGTGATCAGCGCACAGGAAGAAGAAGTCATCCTGGCTGCGCCGCTGGCGCCCAACATCAACCACATGGAAACTGTGTTTGGCGGCAGCGCTTCTGCGGTAGCGATACTCGCGGCATGGTCGCTGCTGCATGTGCGGCTCAAGAGTGCCGCCATCACCAGCCAGCTCGTCATACAAAGCAACACGATGGAATATGCCTTGCCTATCAAGGGCAGGTTCACGGCGCGCTCCTGTCTGGCCGAAGCGGCCGACTGGCAGCGCTTTGTGCGCACGCTGCTACGCAAGGGACGGGCGCGCATATCCGTCATCGCAGTGCTGGAATATGAGGGCCGGCAAGTGGGCAAGCTGCAAGGCGAATTCGTTGCGCTGGCAGCGACTGAGGGAGCCGCCACGGCTGCGTGCGCATAAGCTGTTTGTTTTTTAAGTTATAGTGCTGCAAACGCAAAAATGCAGCGCTGTGTCTCTGGCCAGCGCCGTTATTGCGCCGTAAGCGGCGCCTGAAAACGCCGGCCCTTCCATCACGAGGATGCATCTGCCATCCCATTCAATACCCTACATCATGAGCGACGACAATTTCAACGCAAAAGACTTGACCCGGCCTACCAGCAAGGCGCCGGATCCCAACGCCAAATTCTGGGATGTGGCCGATACCTTCGTCCATCTTGCGAATGAAAATTGCAAGGGCGCCGAGCGCGGCCAGGTATGCGCTGCGATGCTGTATGCAGCGGCGCGTTTCAATGCATTTACCGTTTCAGTCGATGCGCCGAATGCAGAAACTTTCAAGAACGAAATCGAGCCGGCGGTCGCCTATTTCCGTGACGAATTTGAAAAAATGCTGCGCGAGAATTTCAGGGATTATGCAGAAAATTTCAGCAGCTATCATCCTGAAAAAAGCTGATGGCGCAGCGCCGGCAGTGCGCTTGACCTGATTGACAAAAAAGCCCCGCTGCTGCCGTGACGGCAAAAGCGGGGCTGGTTCTGTCCGGCGCTGCCGGCAAGTTCAAGCCAGCGACATCAAGCCGATTTGGACAGCAGATTGAAGTGCTCGACTGCCGGCGGTGCGGCGAAAAACGGGCCGACGATGGCGCGCCATTCCTGGAAGGCTGCTGATTCGCGGAAATCGACGGTATGGTTTTCCAGCGTGGTCCAGTAAATCATCACGACATAGCGTTCCGGCGTCTCTATGCATTTGTTGATGATATGTCCCTGGTAGCCCCTGGCCTTGGCGATGACCTGTTCCAGCCCGCGCTGCACGGCGGCGTCAAACTCGGTTTGCTTGCCTGGCTGGATACGGATGTCTACGAGTTCGAGAATCATGAGGGCTTCCTGTAAAAGTGTTTGGATGCGGAATTATTACATGGCGTGCGCGTCGCCGCCGATTCCCGATGCGCCTGCATGACGCGTCCATTCCATGCCGACCGACAAATTTGTTTTGCAATGTGACTGTTCAGGCCCGGCCTATGTGGGTAAGCTGTCTTCCTCGCCCATGCTTAGGCTCTTGCAGCCATGCATGGCGCATCAATCTGAAGTGCAATCAAACTGGAGATGCCCGTGCGTCATATTTTTGCAGGATACATGCTGGCAGCAGCAAGCGTGCTCAGCCTGCCGGCGCAAGCTGAAGAAATCGGCGAGGTCAGCACGGTATTCCGTTTCCTCGGCAAGAATGACCGCATCGTGATCGAAGCCTACGATGACCCGAAAGTGCTGGGCGTCTCATGTTTTGTATCGCGTGCGCGTACCGGCGGCATCAGCGGCACGGTCGGTCTGGCGGAAGATACCGCCGACGCCTCGATAGCCTGCCGCCAGGTCGGCGACAGCCTGCGCTTCGTCGGCAAATTGCCAAAACAGGAAGATGTGTTTTCCGAACGGCAGTCGATTTTATTCAAGCGCCTGCATATCGTGCGCGTGGTTGACCCGGTGCGCAATACGCTGGTCTACCTGACGTATTCCGACCGGCTGATAGAAGGCAGTCCGAAAAATGGCGTGACTGCCGTGCCGGTGCCGCGCACTAATCCGATTCCTTTGAAATAATGCCTACTTCCTGTCACTTTTAACCGGTCATCCATGCTCGCTCCATCCAAACCCAACCCGGTCGTGATCGCTTCCTATGCGCTGGCCGCCGCCGCCTTGCTGCTGGTCATGTACAAAGGCTTGCTGGCGGCGATGTTTTCCGGCTTGCTGGTATTTTCGCTGGTGCATTTGCTGGCGCCCAAGCTGGGCAAGAAGCTGGTCGGGCGGCGCGCACAGGTACTCGCGGTTGCCTTGTTAAGCGGCTTCATCGTCGCCGCGCTGTCGATCGCGATCTGGGCCCTGATCCGCTTTTTGCAAAGCGATGCCGGCAGCATCCCGGTGCTGCTGAAAAAAATGGCAGACATACTGGAAGCTTCGCGCAGCCAGATCCCGACATGGATGGCGTCCTATATTCCGGTTGATGCCGATGCGCTGCGTGAGCGCATCACGAACTGGCTGCAGACGCATGCGTTCGAGGCGCGCTCCATGGGACAGGAGGCGGCGCGCATACTGGCGCATATCCTGATCGGCATGATCATAGGCGCGATGGCGGCGCTGTATGACTCGACCACGACCCCGATTTATCAACCGCTGGCGGCCGCCATGCATGCGCGCGTGGTGACTTTGCGCAATGCCTTCCGCAATATCGTGTTTGCCCAGGTACGCATCGCTGCGATCAATGCGGTGCTGACCGGCATCTATCTGGTGGTGATCCTGCCGCTGGCCGGCATCGAGCTGCCCTTGCGCAAGACGATGGTGGTCGTCACCTTCCTGGTTGGCCTGTTGCCGGTGATAGGGAATCTGATTTCCAATACTATCCTGGTGATCATCGGGCTGTCGCATTCGCTGCATACGGCGCTCGGCTCGCTGCTGTTCCTGATGGCGATACACAAGCTGGAATATTTTTTGAACGCAAAAATCATCGGCCAGCATATCGATGCGCGCACCTGGGAATTACTGACAGCGATGCTGGTGATGGAATCCATCTTCGGCATCCCCGGCGTGATTGCGGCGCCAGTGTTCTATGCGTATATCAAAAAAGAATTGAGCAATCACGGCTTGGTGTAGGACTCGCTTGATGCGCGGCCCGGGCGATCATCAATCTCTTGATTGCAGCCATGCGACGGCACCCAGGCCGGCCGCCCGTCCGCTGGCAAAGCATGCACTCAGCAGATAGCCGCCGGTAGGCGCTTCCCAGTCGAGCATTTCGCCGCTGCAGAAAACGCCCGGTAGCGCGCGCGCCATCAAGTGTTCATCCAGCGCTTCAAACAAGACGCCGCCGGCACTGCTGATCGCTTCATCGATAGGGCGCGCTGCCAGCAGTTGCAAGGGCAGCGCCTTGATGGCCGCCGCCAGTTTTTGCGGCTGCGCATAATCTGCTTTATCCACACACTCACGCAACAAACCCGCCTTCACGCCGGTAATGCCGACCTTGCTTTGCAGGTGGCTGGCCATCGAGCGTGAACCGCGCGGCTGCGCGACTTCCGCCAGTACGCGTTCCAGCGTCTTGCCGGGTGCCAGATCGAGCGTCAGGGTAGCGCTGCCGTGGGCAGCGATTTGATCGCGCA